>CAVJRB010000378.1:9650-20459 GCA_963651655.1 bacterium
GGGAATGGAGCCGCAGACCCTGGAAAGGCTGCAGAAGCTTCTGGAAGAAAAGCCCAGATTCAGGGAACTGAGCCAGCGCGCCAACGAAAGCATTGGTCTTAAGAATATTAACGCCCGTATCAGGCTGTATTATGGGGATGATTACGGACTTCTGATAAAAAGTGAACCAGGCAGGGGAACCACTGTGCAGATCCGGGTCCCGGAACTGGAAAAAGAAACAAATGAGGAAGCGTAAAGAGAAATGGAGAGGATGAAATGTATACTTATATTGTGATTGATGATGAGCCATTGATCCGCCGGGGTATTTTAAAGAAGCTGGAAGATTATCCAGGCATAGAGTGTATCGGACAGGCATCCAATGGCAAGGCAGCTTTGGAACTGATCGAGGAGAAGGATCCTGATTTTGTGATTACCGATATGAAGATGCCCATTATGGATGGAACACAGCTGCTTCCGGTCCTTTCTACCCAGTATCCCGACAAGTATATTATTGTGATCAGCGGCTACAAAGACTTTGATTATGCTAAGGAAGCCCTGCGTGCCAAGACTTTGGACTATATTGTGAAGCCGTTCAGCAGGGAAACCCTGTGCAGCGCCGTGGACAAAGCGGTGGAGCTGCTAAAAAGCAGGGAGACCCTTCAGGAGAAAATAATTCTGGACGAGGCAGAAAAGGAAAATCTGAAATATGAGTACGACAGACAAATCCTCAGAAATGTGCTCTTTGGTACGGACCGGGATGTCTGTGCACTTACCTCTCAAAAAGCACAGAGCATGCAAAATGGCTGCCAGTATGTGCTGCTGACCATTACCATGCAGGAAAAGCTGGATGAAAAAGTACTGTCTGAATTTCTGTTAATGCGGGACCCGGAAGTGCAGACCGTTTTGTTTACCAGAGACCATACCGAAAATATGTGCTTTTTGCTCCTTGTTTTTCCAAAAGAAAAAAAGGTGCTTCAAAAGGACATTATGGATATCAAAAATATGCTGGATAACTTTTTCCAGAGCATCCGCACCCATCCGTTTTATGGAATCAGCGGGAACCATAAATCCTTTGGAGAGCTTCACGAGGCTTTTCTGGAGACCACAGAGGCCCTGAACCAGATGACCCTGGAGCAGAATGTCAACTATGTCTTTTACGAGGAAAAAAGAGAAGAGGGCTGCGTTCTGGAATGGCCGAAGCTGGAGAGCTTTCTGTTCCTGGTGGAGTCCGGGAAAAAGGAAGAAATGGAAGCTGTATTTCCGGAACTGTTTCATTATTTTGCCCGGAATGAGAAATGCCGCCTGAAGGATGCCAAGGATTACTGTCTGGAAATTACGGAGATGCTGAAAAAATCCCTTCCAAAGGACATGCAGATCCACAAGAGCACAGCTACCAGCCTGAATCTGATTACGAACCTGAACTTTATTTTCAGCTTTTCGGAGTTGGAAGAATATTTCGAGCGCTTTTTCGGCAACATGACCATGGCCTTTGAAAACGCCGGATTCTATTCGGAAAAGGATGTTCTGGAAAATATAAAAAGCTACGTTGATCTTCACTATGAGAAAGATCTGACCCAGGAGTTTGTGGCTTCCCTGTTTCGTCTGAACCGCAGTTACTTAAGCTCCGCATTTAAAGCACGCACCGGAATCAGCTTCGTGGATTATGTAAACCAGGTGAGAATCCAGCATGCCAAGGAAATGCTGAAAAAAACAGACAAAAAGACCTATCAGATCGCCCAGGCTGTGGGATATGAGAATGCAAAATATTTTTTCCGAGTATTTAAGAAATTAGAAGGAATCACCCCGGAACAGTACCGGAACCAGTAGCGGGAGCGTGTGCCGGAACTCGGTGGTTTGTGGGAAAGTAATGAAAATCCGGCAAAACACTTGACAACAGACACTTTAGCATACTAAAATGGACGAGATATACGAGGAAGGATACACCAAACAGGCACAGGCCAAAGGAGGAACTTATGAAAAAATATACCGAAATGAATCATGATGAGCTTCTGGCACTGAAAAAAGAGCTGGACAAAGAGTTTGAGGAGATCAAAGCACAGGGACTTGCCCTTGATATGTCAAGAGGAAAGCCAAGCGCTGCACAGCTGGATCTTTCCATGGAAATGATGGACGTTCTGAACGGGGATTCTGATCTGAAATGCGAGACCGGAGTAGACTGCCGTAACTACGGTGTGATCGACGGTATCCCGGAAGCCAAGCGCCTTCTTGGAGAAATGTCAGAAGTAGACCCGGATCACATTATTATTTATGGAAACTCAAGCCTGAACGTAATGTTCGACAGCATCGCACGTTCCATGACTCAGGGTGTAATGGGAAATACTCCATGGTGCAAGCTTGACAAGGTGAAATTCCTCTGTCCGGTACCAGGATATGACCGTCACTTCAAGATCACAGAATTCTTCGGAATTGAGATGATCAATGTACCGATGACCCCACAGGGCCCGGATATGGATATGGTAGAGAAGCTGGTAAGCGAAGATGCCGCAATCAAAGGAATCTGGTGCGTACCGAAATACTCCAACCCACAGGGTTATACCTATTCTAAGGAAACTGTAGAGCGTTTCGCAAGACTGAAACCGGCAGCACCTGACTTCCGTATTTACTGGGACAATGCATACAGCATCCATCATCTCTATGATGACAATCAGGATTTCCTGGTTGAGATCCTTGGCGAGTGCGAGAAAGCCGGCAACCCGGATCTTGTTTATAAATTCACATCCACTTCCAAGGTAAGCTTCCCAGGCTCCGGTATCGCAGCTGTTGCAGCTTCCAAGGCAAACCTGGATGACTTCCGCACATACATGCAGATCCAGACCATCGGACATGATAAGCTGAACCAGCTTCGTCATGTAAGATTCTTCAAGGATCTTGAGGGACTGCATGCACACATGAGAAAACACGCAGACATTCTCCGCCCGAAATTCGAGCTGGTACTGGAGACTCTGGACAAAGAGCTTGGCGGACTTGGAATCGGTGAGTGGACCAAGCCTCACGGCGGATACTTCATTTCCTTTGATTCCTTAGATGGCTGTGCAAAAGCAATCGTTGCCAAAGCAAAAGAGGCAGGCGTTGTACTCACAGGCGCAGGCGCTACCTACCCATACGGCAAGGACCCGAAAGACTCCAACATCCGTATTGCACCATCCTTCCCGACACTGGAGGATCTTGGCAAAGCAGCACAGGTATTCGTGCTTTGCGTAAAGCTTGTAAGCGTAGAGAAACTTCTGGGCTAACAAGACTTTTGCGGCAGATTTTTGCATAGACTGTAAAGTGCCGGGCCTGGAAAGGGTCTGGCACATGAATGAAATTTTCTAGTTATCAGGTCAGGGAGGAATCTATGGCAAAAAATAAGGAAAAAGCAGGCGCAGGAAGAAAAGTTGTAATTTCTCTGGTGATCTTACTTTTGCTTCTCACAGCAGGAGCTTACGGATATGGCGTTTACTACTTTTCCAGTCATTTTCTCCCCGGCTCCATGGTAAATGGATTCAACTGCTCTTACATGACCAGAGAGGACACAGAGAGCCTTCTAGATCAGCGTGTAAAAGCTTATGTACTTGCAGTAGAGACGATGAAAAACGGACAGGAAGCCATATCCGCGAAGGATGTGGACCTGTCCTATGTTTCTACCGGAATTGTGAGACAACTGATCCGAAACCAGGACCGCTTTACCTGGTTCCTGGCTTTTAACCAGAAGAAGAATTACGATATTTCAGAATCTCTCAGTTATAATACGGAGATGATGGATCAGGCAGTAAGCAGTCTGAAGTGCATGCAGGCAGAGAACATTGTGCAGCCTGTAGATGCCCAGATCCAGGATACAGGCGACACCTTCGAGATCATTCCCGAGGTAACCGGCAATGCCCTGGACCGTACCAAAACACAGGAAGTGATCGCAGGGGCCATGCTCCGCGGCAGGACTTCCGTAAATCTGGAAGAAGAAAGCTGTTACCTGAAGCCTTCTGTATACAGCACAGACACACAGCTTCAGGCCAACTGTGAAAAAATGAATCAGCTTTGTGACATTATCATTACATACGACTTTGCTGACCGCACAGAGACCGTAGACCGCACCGTGATCAAAAACTGGTTCGGCTATGACGAGGATGGAAATGTGATCCTGGATGAGAATCTTGTGCGCCAGTATGTTTCCAATTTAGGGCTGATTTATGATACCATGGGTCAGACAAGAACTTTTCGGACCTATGACAATCGTGAAGTAGAAATCAAAGGCGGCGATTACGGCTGGGTAATCGATCAGGACGCAGAGGTTACGGCACTGATCGAAGCCATAGAAAGCGGTGTTACCCAGGTACGTGAGCCTGTTTACCTGTATTCAGGCTACAGCCGCGGTACCAATGATATTGGCTCTACCTATGTAGAGATAGATCTGACAAACCAGCGCCTTGTTTTTTATATGAAAGGCACCCCTATTGTGGATACCCCTATTGTAAGCGGCAATCCCAATATTGACGGCTGCGCTACGCCGGAAGGCTGCTACGCATTGGATGCCAAGGAATCCCCGGCAGTGCTTACGGGAGAGGATTATGAGACAAATGTGACCTACTGGATGCCTTTTGCAGGAAATGTAGGAATCCACGATGCCACATGGCGCACAGAGTTTGGCGGGAATATGTATCAGTGGGACGGCTCCCACGGATGCATCAATGTTCCGTATGATAAGGCAGCAGCCATCTATGCCAACATAGAAGTGGGCATGCCGGTGGTTGTATACGAATAAATCGAAGTCCGCAGATAAATGGGGACGATCATAACAAAATTGCGCACAGCGCAGACAAGGAGATGCAGAATCATGAAGATAGTAGTTTTGGCTGGAGGAACCAGTACGGAAAGAGAGATTTCCATTGTTTCCGGTACCGGAATCTGTGGCGCACTGCGCCAGAAAGGCCATGAAGCAATACTGGTAGATATTTTTTGCGGAGTAGAGGATGTAGACTGGGAGAATCCGTTCCCAGCTGAGTATGATGTAGAGAAAGCTGCAGAATACATGAAGAGCTTTAACCCGCAGATCAAAGAGATGCAGAAAACCCGCAGAAGCTTTTTCGGACCAAACGTGCTGAAGCTCTGCGAGGCATGCGACATTGTTTTCCTGGGACTTCACGGCGCCAACGGTGAGGACGGCAAGGTGCAGGCCGCATTTGACCTGATGGGAATCCGCTACACAGGAACCGGATATCTCAGCAGCGCAATGGCAATGGATAAGGGAATTACCAAGGAAGTATTCCAGATGAACCATGTTCCCACCCCAGGCGGTTTTTCCATGCCTACAAATGCCCTTGAGAAAGACATTGCAAAGCATGGCTTAAGTTTTCCAGTAGTGGTAAAGACCAGCTGCGGCGGTTCCAGCGTAGGCGTTTATATTGTGAATGACCAGAAGGAATACGAGGAAGCACTTGCGGATGCAAGCCAGTACGAGGCAGATATTGTAGTAGAAGAATATATCAAAGGCCGTGAGTTCTCAGTTGCGGTAGTAGATGACAAAGCTTATCCGATTATTGAGATCGCACCGATTCAGGGATTCTATGACTATAAGAACAAATATCAGGCTGGCTCTACAGTTGAGACCTGTCCGGCTGAGATTTCCCCTGAGCTTACTGCTAAGATGCAGGAAAATGCAGTGAAGGCAGCCAAGGCTCTTGGACTTACCGGCTACAGCCGCCTGGACTTTATGATGAAGGAGAACGGCGATATGTACTGCCTTGAAGCGAATACTCTTCCGGGCATGACACCAACCAGCCTGATTCCTCAGGAAGCTAAGGTCCTGGGAATGGATTATCCTACACTTTGCGAGGAACTGATCCGCATTTCCATGAAGAAATATGAATGAACTTGGTAACTATTCAGATGGAAGTATTCCGCGAGGTGTTTTTTGTGAACATAGTTCACAGAAAACCCGAGAATTGCGGCGCGAAATCATGCAAAGCATGATTTCTGTGCATCGCGGAGCGCGTAACTGTGAAGGTACTGAACAGCTACTAAAATCATAGGAGCCGGAGGCAGAAACTGTCTCTGGCATTCTAGTATATAAAGTAAGGAAAAAGTTAAAATGAAAAATCTGACTCTTGAAAATATAACCAAAGTCTGCGGCGGCGTTTACTTCGGCCCGGCCGACAAGCTGGATCAGGAGGTTTCCTCCATCACAACGGACAGCAGAAAAATAGAAGCAGGCTCTCTTTTCGTTCCCATTGTGGGAGAGCGTGTGGACGCACATAAATTTATTCCCCAGGTAATGGAAGCCGGAGCGCTTGCCACTTTATCTGAGCGCACACTGGAGAACGCAGATTTCCCATACATTAAGGTGGAGTCTTCCCTTCAGGCAGTGAAGGACATTGCGGAATTTTATCTGAAGCAGCTTCAGATCCCGGTAGTGGGAATCACAGGAAGCGTTGGCAAGACCAGCACCAAGGAAGTGATCGCGTCCGTTCTGAAGGAGAAATACCGCACCCTGAAAACCCAGGGCAATTTCAATAATGAGCTGGGACTTCCCCTCACTGTTTTCCGTCTTCGGGATGAGGATGAGATCGCAGTTCTGGAAATGGGAATCAGTGATTTCGGTGAGATGACCCGTCTGGCGAAAATTGCAAGACCGGACACCTGCGTGATCACAAACATCGGCACCTGCCATCTGGAAAATCTGGGAGACAGAGACGGTGTCCTGAAAGCCAAAACCGAGATTTTCAAATATCTGAAAAAAGACGGCCACATTGTGCTGAACGGCGATGATGACAAGCTTTGCACGGTTAAGGAATATGAGGGCATCAAGCTAGTATTCTTCGGTATGGAAGCGGATAAAGATATTTATGCGGACGAGATTGTAAGCAGAGGGTTAAAGGGCATGACCTGCCGCATTCATGTGGGAGGAGAGTCCTTTGTAGCAGATATTCCAATGCCGGGACGCCACATGGTTTACAATGCTCTGGCAGCCACTGCAGTGGGAAGAATCTACGGACTTACCCTGGAGCAGATCCGCCATGGAATTGAGACTCTGGAGGCCATCAGCGGCAGATTCCATATGATTGAGACAGATCGTTTCCTGATTGTGGATGACTGCTACAACGCCAACCCTATGTCCATGAAAGCATCCCTGGACGTTCTGAAGGACGGCGCAGGCAGAAGAGTGGCAATCCTTGGAGACATGGGCGAGCTTGGAGAGAATGAGGTTTCGCTTCATGAGGAAGTGGGCGAGCATGCCGCACAGTGCGGAATTGATGTTTGCATCTGTACCGGAGCCCTTTCTGCAAATATTGCGAAGAAGGCGAGAAGGAATCCGGAGCTTACCGTAATCGAGGAACCGGACAGAGACAGTCTTCTGGCTCATCTGGATTCTTATGTGAAGACAGGGGATACCATCCTGGTAAAGGCATCCCACTTTATGCAGTTTGAGAAGGTGGTTGCGAAGCTGCAGGAGATGTAGGACACTGTCAGATTTGCACAGCTGTCAGAGAAATAGCGAAGCTTTGGCAGGAATTTGACGAACGAATTATGTTTCCCATGAATGTACATAGAGGTATAATGTTCTTAAAGCTTATCTGTGAAGGAGGACATTATGCTGGAAAAAATCATGGACCTGCATATATTGCTCTACAGTATGGCAGCCATTGGGGCTGTGGGAGCAATTGGAATGCTGGCGACAAACCTCACCTACAGAAGAATGTTAAAAAGTACTGGAAGCAGGAAAGCAGGAAGTAAAAATGGGGGCATCACAGGCAAGGTAAACCTGAAAGAGAAATGGCTGAACCTTTGGAAAACCAGGGACAGGCTTTTGCACAGGATGAACCGGCTGGTGTGGTATCCGGCGCTTTTCTCCACAGCGCTTCTTGGACTTGCCGTTTATTTTTCCGCAGTTCTGAAGCTGGAGGAGGGATTGCCCCTTACGTATCTGTATGTGGGAGCTACGCTTCCGGTGGCGCTTTTGCTTTTGCGCCAGGCGCTGGACTTTTCCTACAAAGAAGAACTGGTGATAAACACCCTTGCCGATTATGTGGAGCAGATGCGTACCTGGGCAGAGGAGATTCCGGCAGGAAAGAAGACAGATCCGGTTCTCCAGGAAGAGGTGATCGACCGGATCACAAGCAGCATTAAACAGACTGCCGCATCCGGCAGCCATTTCAGCAAAATGCTTACACCTGAGGAAGAGAAGATCATGAGAGAAATCATTCGGGAATTTATGGCATAGCAGTTAGCAAAGGCGCAGGAATTGGAATCCTGCGCCTTTTTAAGAGATTAGAGTTTAAGAATGGTTCCGTTACAAATTGGTTTAGGAATCGGAACGATTGCAGCATTATATGATCAGAACAAAAGAAAGCGAGGACAATGAGATGAAAATTGTAATTCTGGAAGCAGACAGCCTGGGAGAGGATATGGTATTCACCCCATTTGAAGCCCTTGGAGAAGTAGTGATTTACCGCACAACAACCGCAGATGAGATGGAAGCGAAGACTCTGGATGCAGATGTGATCGTAGCCAACAAAGTACCCATCTGCGAGGAGACCATCGGGAAAGCGAAGAACCTGAAGCTGGTGTGCCTGACTGCCACTGGTTTTAACAACCTTGACGGTGACTATCTGAAAAAAAGAGGAATCGCTGCATACAATGTTGCTGGCTACTCCACAAACGGAGTTGCGCAGCATACCTTTGCCCTGCTTTTCTACGTGCTGGAGAAGCTGAACTACTACGACAATTATGTGAAATCCGGGGAGTATTCCCGTGGAAACTGCTTCTCCCATTTTGCCCAGAATTTCTTTGAACTGGATGGAAAAACATGGGGAATCATTGGCCTTGGAGCCATCGGCAGAAAGGTGGCGCAGATTGCAGAAGCCTTTGGATGCCACATTCTGTGTTATTCCGCATCCGGAAGTAAATACAATACCGCATATGAGCTGGTAAGCCTGGATGAGCTTCTTTCCCGGTCTGATATCCTGTCTGTACATGCACCACTGAATGCTTATACAGAGAATCTGATGACCCTGGAAAATTTCCGCAAGATGAAGAAGACCGCCATTTTTCTGAACCTGGCAAGAGGTGCGATTGTCAATGAGGCAGATCTGTATACCGCTCTTACAGAAGGTTCTATTGGGGCAGCAGGCCTGGATGTGCTTTGCAAAGAGCCAATGGATTCGGAGAATCCCCTTCTGAAAATCCAGGACAGCAACAAACTGATCATCACCCCTCACATTGCCTGGGCTGCCAAAGAGACCCGTTTCCGCGTGGTGGATGAGGTAGTTAAGAATATTCAGCGCTTCCAGAACGGGGATGCAACAAACCGGGTTTATTAAGAGAAAAACACACATGCAGCGATTCCTTCTTGAAGAGAGTGAACGGGACAGTTATAATAGGGAAAAAGAGGTGAGAAGTTTTGGTTGCTGGTCACGAGATGAACAGTAACCGATTTTAAGCTGGAATCAAGGAGGCTACATGGCGAAGAAATACTATGCAGTGAGAAAAGGAAGAAAAACAGGAGTGTTTGCAACCTGGGCAGAGTGCCAGAAGCAGGTGACCGGATTTTCCGGGGCGGAGTTTAAGAGCTTCGGGACTATGGAGGAAGCGAAGGCTTTTGTCGGCGTTGAGAGTGCGCAGGCAGCGCCCGGGAATAAAGCTGATGCAGTGGATAGTAGGACGTCAGATGTGAAAAGTGCAGCTAGAAGCAATGCGCCCGCTGATTGCGATGGCACAGCTGGAAATAGAGTGCCTGGACAAAATTTATCAGAGGGTGTGATAGCTTATGTAGACGGAAGCTACCGCTCAGACACCGGGGAGTTTTCCTACGGAATGGTGATCCTCCAGGACGGGGAAGAACATACCTTCTGCCAGAAAATGACTGACAAAGAACTGGCGCTGATGCACAACGTGGCAGGAGAAATCAAAGGCTCCGAGGCTGCCATGCAGTACGCCATGGATCACAACATTCCCGAAATCATCATCTACCACGATTACGAAGGCATTGCCAAATGGTGCACTGGCGCCTGGAAAGCCAACAAATCCGGCACCCAGGCCTACCAGGCATTCTACCAGGCTGCTTCTAAGAAAGTAAAGATCCATTTCGTAAAAGTAAAAGGCCATTCCAACGACAAATACAACGATATGGCCGATCAGCTTGCAAAATCAGCACTGGGGATATAGGGATGAAATTTAAAAGATGTTGGGTATGGGTGTCTGTATTGATAGTTGCTGGATTCTGGGCTGTTGCTGTTTGGTTATTAGGTCATTGGTCTGAGGATCCAAGATATATTCTTGCAGGAATTATGTATGCTCCTTTTTCAGCTTATTTAACTGCTGCAGTAATTGGTGAATTTCGGCTTATTTATTTAACTCCGGAAGGATGTAAGGTTGTATTATTTTGGATGAAAAAAGAATACAAATGGGAAGAAGTTCGACGGGTTTATGATTGTTTACGTGGAAACGGAAAAGCCGGTCCTTCTCATATATTGGCTTTTTCTACTAGAAATGTAAACTGGAGAGGAAAGCAACTTACGAACGAGATGCTTAGTAAGCAACAAATTGAAATTCACTATTTACAAGACTTTCATATTACTTGGCAAGATAAGGAAGAACGAAGCAGAACACTTGCGCAATTAGAGCAATGGGGCGTAAAGGTGGAAATAAGTGACATAATAAAGCATGAGGAACTGGTAGATGCCAAAACCGAAGCCCGTAACGAACGCCGCCGCCTCTACGAAGAAAGAAAACGCCAGGCAAAAAACAAAAAGAATTCGAATTCATAACCAAAGGGGGATTGCAGACCATACATCTGCAATCCCCCTGACGCATCTAGTCCTCCTCAATCACCTGGAT
>CAVJRB010000379.1:0-3175 GCA_963651655.1 bacterium
CAGGCTGTTTCATGACGCATTGGTGCCTTTCGCAGAAAGGCGGATTATAAATATGAAAATGATGAAAGCAGCAGTAGCACTTGGCATGGCACTCACCATGACCGTAACAGGTGCGTCAGCAGTATTCGCAGAAGGAGAGACTCTCAGCGTTGCTACTGATTTCGAGGTTAAGACTCTGGTACCGTGGGCTGCATCCGAAGAGAATGCATTCCTTGTACTGAACCAGGCAGAAGAAGGTCTGTTCCGTATGGACGAGAACAACCAGCCGCAGCCGGCTCTTTGCGATACCTACGAGGTAACAGATGACAAGCTTACATACACCTTCCACTTAAGAGACGGAATCCAGTGGAGCAATGGTGAGCCTGTAACAGCAGCTGACTTCGTTTATGCATGGCTGAAACAGATGAGCGCTGACGCAACCAACGGCTACAGCTTCATTATGACAGACTACATTGTAAACGGCCAGGAGTACAATGAGGGAACTGTTGACGCTTCTGAGGTAGGCGTTAAGGCAGTTGACGACCAGACACTGGAAGTTCAGCTGAAGAGCCCGACACCATATTTCCTGAACCTTACCACAATGGATATGTTCTTCCCGGTTAACGAAGCATTCTGCGAAGAGCAGGGCACAAACTTCGCTCTGTCTCCAGACAACATGCTCTACTGCGGACCATACGTGATCACATCCTATGACCCGGCTGTAGGTGTTACTTTTGAGAAGAACGACAACTACTGGGATAAAGACAACGTAGCAATCGAGGATGCACAGGTTCGTGTAATCAAAGATGCAGCTGCAGCTTTAAGTGCATATCAGGCTGGTGAGCTTTCCCAGGTTAAGCTTGATTCTGCTAACGTAGCAGCATACAAGGATGATCCGGAATTCAGCCAGGAGATCGACTTCCGTACAAGCTATGTACAGTTCAATCTTACAGATGATGTAATGAGCAATGTAAACATGAGAAAAGCTATTTCTCTTGCTATGAACAGAAGCGCTCTTACAGACAACATCCTTGCAGATGGTTCTGCACCTGGATTTGGTCTTGTAGCAGACGGCATGACAGGTGATGGAGAAAAGACCTTCCGTGAACTGAACGGAGACGTTTCCCCATATGATCCGGAGCAGGCAAAAGAGTACTATGACAAAGCTGTTGAGGAGCTTGGAAGCGCACCTTCAGAGGTTACTCTTCTTGTAGCTGATGACTCTGTATCCAAATCCGTTGCAACATTTATCCAGAGTGAGCTGATCACAACTCTTGGACTGAACGTAGTAATCGACACCAAGACTGTACAGGGACGTGGAGAGCTGATGGATGCCAACAACTATCAGTTTGCTGTAACTGCATGGGGCGCTGACTATGATGACGCTATGACATACCTTGACCTGTGGACAAACGGAACTCCATACCGTGGAAACTACAATGATGATGACTACAACGCACTGATCTCCGATGCTAAGACTCAGACAGATGATGCAGTTCGTCTTGATGACATGCTCAAAGCTGAGAAGAAGCTTGTTGAGGAAGATGCAGTTGTTGCTCCGGTATACCACAGAGGTTCTGCAGTTCTGACAAAATCCAATGTTAAGAACCTGATCAGCCATCCGATCGGTGTTCCGATTGAGTTCAAATATGCTTCCTTCGAATAATTCCTATTGAGTGATTATTCGTTTAAGAACTGATTTTCAGGCAAGGCGCCAGGAATCAGTGAAAATGCAAGCAAAATTCCTTAAGGAATAAGTAACGGACCGTATACAGAAGTGGCTGCTTCAGCCGGTATACGGTCTGTTTTTACAGAAAGAAAAGGTGATGTCATGCTGAAATATGTATTAAAGCGATTAGGGTACATCCTGGTTACCTTATGGGTAATCGTGACCTGTACCTTTTTCATGATGAAAAATCTTCCGGGTACACCTTTTGATGCGGAGCGTTTTAGCATTATGACGCCCCAGCAGCAGGAACGTGTGCTGGAAATGTACGGATTAAATGATTCTCTTCCAATGCAGTATGTGAAATACATTAAGAACATGCTCAAGGGAGATTTAGGTACTTCCTTTACCTATGTAAACCAGGATGTTTCCAAGGTTATCACAGGACGTCTTGGACCATCTGCTCTGATTGGTATCCAGGCAGTACTGATCGGACTTGCAATCGGATTGATCTTAGGAATCCTGGCTGCCTGGAAGCACAATAGCGGAATTGATTATTTTACCATGATACTGGCTGTACTGGGCGTCTCGGTGCCGAACTTCGTCGCTGCAGCCCTTCTCCAGTATTACATTGGTCTGAAATGGGGCGTTCTCCCGGTTGGCTTCTGGACTGGCTGGAACTGTTCCGTGCTGCCGTCCATTGCGCTTTCGTTCAGTGCAACAGCTATGGTTGCCCGCTTTATGCGTACCGAAATGCTGGATGTACTGGATCAGGATTACATCGTAACTGCAAGAGCTAAGGGACTTAGCCAGATGAAGGTGCTTATGCGCCATGCAGTACGTAACTCCATCCTTCCGGTTGTTACAATCTTAGGACCTATCGTAGTAAACCTTATGACAGGATCCCTTGCTGTAGAGAACATCTTCAGTATCCCTGGTATCGGAAGTCTTTTCGTAGACTGCATCAAGGCCAATGACTATCCGGTCATCATGGGTATTACAATTTTCTACGCAGCATTCTACATGCTGGTTGTATTGCTTGTTGACCTGGCTTATTCTCTCATCGACCCGAGAATTCGTCTTGCCAAAGGAAAGGAGAGCTGATCGTGGACAAATCAAAAATTGACCGCAGCATGTATCAGAAAGCGAAGGTAGAAGCCTCTGAGAAAGAGCATATCGCAGCTCCGGCTTCCACTATGCTGGCAGATGCATGGATCCGTCTGAAAAAGAATAAGGCAGCAGTTGTAGCATTATTTATTCTGGTAGCAATTATCCTGCTTGCCATTTTTGCACCGATTTTCAGTAAATATTCATTTAGAGATACAGATTATAACAATGTATATGGTCTTCCAAGCGCAGCGCATATTTTCGGTGCTGACCAGTTTGGACGTGACCTTTGGGTCCGTACCTGGATGGGAACCAGAATTTCCCTTATGATCGCACTTGTAGCCGCAATCCTTGACCTTGTAGTTGGTGTCCGTTACGGCGCTGTTTCCGCTCTCTTCGGCGGCAAGGTGGATGCTGTGATGC
>CAVJRB010000380.1:0-2904 GCA_963651655.1 bacterium
AAAAACAAAAAGACAAAGGCTATGTACTTCGGAAGCTTTTTTTCGCATCTTTATATCTGAGTACATTCACTTTTGGCGGAGGATACGTGATTGTTACTTTATTAAAGGAGAAATTTGTGGATCAGTACCACTGGATCGATGAGGACGAAATGCTGGATTTGGTGGCCATTGCCCAGTCTTCTCCCGGAGCAATCGCAGTGAACGGGGCAATCGTAGTAGGATATAAGCTCGGAGGGATTCCCGGCATGCTGATGTGCGTGCTGGGGGCTATCATTCCGCCTATGGTGATCCTGTCCCTGATCTCTGTATTTTATGATGCATTTCGTTCCAATTATTATATTGCCGCAATGTTAAAGGGAATGTCCGCCGGAGTAGGCGCTGTTATCATTTCTGTCGTATATGATATGGGCAAAAACGTGGTGAAATCAAAGGACTGGATCAACATCGTCATTATGATCGCCAGCTTTTGCGTCAGCTATTTTCTGAATGCGAATATTATATTCATTATTTTAAGCGTAGCTGCATTTGGATTTGTGCGGACACTGTTGAAGGAGGGCAAAAAACGATGATCTATCTTCAGCTGTTTTTGAGCTTTCTTCAGATCGGCGCCTTAAGCTTCGGCGGAGGCTATGCGGCCATGCCGCTGATACAGGAACAGGTGGTGACTTTGCATGGATGGCTTTCTATGGAAGCGTTTACCGATCTTGTGACCATTGCGGAAATGACTCCGGGTCCCATTGCAGTGAATTCCGCCACCTTTGTAGGCACCCAGATCGCAGGCACGGGCGGTGCGGTTGTGGCGACCCTTGGCTGCATCTTGCCTTCCTGCATAATCGTAACTTTATTGGCATATATTTACACGAAATACCGGAATATGTCCCTTCTTCAGGGAACACTGGCATCCCTTCGTCCGGCGGTTGTGGCAATGATCGCCAAGGCAGGAGTGACCATTCTGGTTTCTGCTTTTTTTATCAGCGGAACCATAGACCTTGTCCGGGAAAATGTCTGCATCCGAATGGTTGTGTTTTTCGGGGCGGCCCTGGTGCTTCTTCGGAAATTTAAAATGAACCCCATTCTTGTAATGGTCCTGTGCGGCGTGGCGAATATGGTATTCTGCGCGGTAATGGGAATCTAAAAGAATATTTTGTCTGTAGGGCAGCACCATGAAGAAAAAACAACTGTTTTCTTGACATTGATGCGTGAATCGTGTAAGTTTTGTAGTAACTGTTTTGCGCATTGCAAAGCGTGCACCTGTAAAAGAAGTGGACGGTTATGCCGCAGGGAAAAAGTAAGGGAGGACGACAGTGTGAATATTTGCGTATATGGTGCCTCAAGTGCCCAGCTGAAGGACATTTATTATGAAAAAACACAGGAACTTGGAAGAGCCATGGGAAAACGGGGCCATGGACTGGTGTTTGGCGGCGGAGCCACCGGAATGATGGGAGCAGCAGCCAGAGGCGTGGCAGAAGAGAATGGATACATACTTGGAATTGCGCCCCGCTTTTTTGACCAGCCAGGGGTACTGTATGAGAAATGCACGGAATTTATTTTTACTGAGAACATGCGGGAGCGCAAGCAGCTTCTGGAAGAAAAATCAGATGCCACCATCGTAGCGCCCGGCGGAATCGGTACCTATGAAGAATTTTTCGAGATCTTTACCCTGAAAAGCCTGAACCGGATCGACAGGCCTATTGTCCTCTATAATATTGACGGATATTATGACAGGATGAAGGAACTGCTGGAATATACTGCTAAAGAGAAATTTATGGATTCTTCCATATTAGATCTGGTGGTATTTCTGGATGAGCCGGAGGAGGTTCTGGATTACCTGGAAAACTACAGAAAATAAAACAAGTGAGATGTCAGAGAAAAATCCCTGTTCCAAACTTGGGGCAGAAGGTATTTCCCTGGCATCTTTTTTGATGTTTGTCAGAGCGTGCAGAAAAAATCGTTCTCGTAATCTGCACGCTCCATTTTGCAGAAAACTTTTTGTGGGCACGCCCTAAGGTAAAAACTATCAAAAAAGATGAAAAAAATTTGTAAAAAATATTGACAAAAAGAATGTTGAGGTGTATCTTAAGAGCATAGATGTTAGCACTCCTGAATAATGAGTGCTAACAAAGGAATTCGAAGAAGCTAGACGGGAATAGAAATCAGGTTTGACCGTCCGCTTTTCAGAAAGGAGCAGATATTTCATGGATGAAGTATTAGATGAGCGCAAACGGAAAATACTGAAAGCAATCATCAAGACTTATATGGAAACAGGTGAGCCGGTAGGTTCCAGAACCATTTCCAAGTATCCGGATTTGAATGTCAGCTCTGCTACGATCCGAAATGAGATGTCCGACCTGACGGATATGGGCTACATTGTACAGCCCCACACCTCAGCCGGAAGAATTCCATCAGATAAAGGCTATCGCCTTTATGTAGATGAGCTTACCAGGGAGAAGGAAGCTGAGATCGCAGAGATCCGTGATATGATGATTGAGAAATCAGACAAGATGGATAAGGTGTTGAAGCAGGTGGCCAAGGTCCTTGCCAATAATACCAATTACGCGACCATGGTTGCCGTTCCTCAGTACAGGGGAAGCACCCTGAAGTTCATACAGCTTTCACGTGTAAATGAGCGGCAGCTGATTGCCGTAGTTGTATGTGAAGGCAATGTCATCCGGAACCAGATCATTGATATTGAAGAGGAGATGGATGACCAGACGATCCTGAAGCTGAATCTTCTTCTTAACACCAACCTGAACGGTGTTCCCATTCAGGACATCAATCTTGGCATGATCGCCAGACTGAAAGAACAGGCTGGAAGCCACAGTGGTGTGGTTGCAGATGTGCTGGACGCAGTTGCAGCTACCATCCATGTGGATGAGGAAGATATGAAAGTATATACGTCAGGAG
>CAVJRB010000381.1:0-2628 GCA_963651655.1 bacterium
TCCATATTCCATGGCAGGAAGAAGGATACTGGTATCAATGGTAAATTCACAGTCGCTCTGTACATCCACTACAGGCAGAATATAAATTTCCTGATTTTTTACCCCTGCAAGAAGCACCCTTACCTGTTCAAAATCAGAGAGCTTCTTTTCCTTAAGCGTTACCTTTACCTTCCCGCTTCTATCCCCGCATACATCTGCCAGAATATCGTCCGTTCCATTCAGATTAAATGCAGGTGTTTCTTCATATACAATCTGTCCATCCTCATTCTGGTGCCAGCAGCAATATTGCATGGTTTCCTCATTTAGATGGCAGTCTTCCAGATTGATCTTTGTTTCCATATTTATTTCCTCACGTAGATGTCCCCAAATTTTATCATATCATTACTATATTATAAAGAAATCTTTACGAAAGTCAATGTTTGCGGCAGGAAACTGCACTAATGTAACCAAAAAAAGACTGCCGCCAGGGATAGTATTTCCCATTTGCGGCAGTCTCATTTTGTTTTCTTACCTGTTATCGGTTTCTTTCTTCATGTTCAGATCATTTTTGATCTGCGTGGAGGAGATTTCCGGGGTGCGTGGAAGGTAGATTACTTCGCAGCCTTCCTCCTTCAGGAAATCGAATTTCCCCTTCCAGTCATCTCCCATCACAAAGGTGTCCACATGATATTCCTTCACATCCGTCCGCTTCTGCTCCCAGTTCTCCTCCGGGATCACAAGATCCACATACCGGATAGCTTCCAGAAGCTGTTTTCTCTTTTCGTAGGAAAAATAACATTTCTTCTGCTTCTCATTCCAGTTGAATTCGTCTGTGGAAAGGCCCACGATCAGATAATCCCCATACTCCTTGGCTCTTCGAAGCAGATTGATATGTCCATAGTGAAGCAGGTCGAAGGTTCCATACGTAATTACTCTTTTCATTTTATCAGAGCTTCTCCTTTTTGTGGCGCTCTCATGGATGCAGCCAGATACTTTTCTATAATATAACACAGAAACAGGCAGATTTCAAATCATGGAAAAATGCTTCCGCTTCTTTTATTGCTGCTGGCCTACTGCACAGAATTTGCCTTCCCTGGCACCAGCTGCCGGATTTCTTCAAACTTCTCCTCCTGGGTATTGTAAGCCACCAGACAAATACTTGGCTGATAAACCTGGTCATGGACTCCCATTTCCATATCCTGGGCAAGTTTCCTCTGTGGTTTTCTCCTTCGCATAACGCACAGATAATGACTGAACAGCTGCTTCAACCTACTGTTCATCCACATGGATATCCAAAAGCTCTTCCGGAATCGCAATGCTGTCAATATCACATGACTTCTCAACAACGCCCTTCATACGGTTCTCCTCTCCCCTTTCCACATTTTGTCCAGTTTTCATAAAAATTGGCAAAAATTTTTAATATATAGTACAAATTTAACATAGATATAGGATTTATTCAATAGAAAATGGGGGAATAAAAAACATCCTCCGAAAGATGCTGTTTTCCTTTCGAAGGATGTTTTTTCTGCTCTATATTTTTAATGGTTTGCTTTTGTCTTAGTTTGCCCCGAGATAATATCTGCCGTAGGCATCTGCCGCTTTAATAGCTGCAAATACGGTTTCCGGTGTGACCTCAAATGGCATGTTGTGGAGGGTGTCATTTTCGGAGCATGCGGTTTTGGCTACTTCCATGAGCTGCTCATCTGTAACGTTCTCTGCGCCAAGCTCTTTTAAGGTAACTGGAAGTCCTACTTCGATGCACCATAAGATAATGTCTTCTAATTCTTCCTGGGGAACGTTCTCCAGAACAAGCTGGGTGAGGGTTCCGAATGCAACCTTTTCTCCGTGATACATATGGTGGCACTCTTCCAGAACAGTGAATCCGTTATGGATGGCATGTGCGCCTGCAAGTCCGGCACTTTCGAAGCCGATTCCGGATAACAGGGTGTTTGCTTCAATGACTTTCTCAACAGCAGGTGTGCATACACCGGCTTCCAGGGCGATTTTTGCCTTTACGCCTTCTTCCATCAGGGTGTCAAAGCAAAGCTTAGCAAGGGCCATGGCTGCTTCTGTGGTCTTGCCGCCGGCACAGGATGTTGCACCGCTTCGTTTGCATGCTCTTGCCTCGAAATAGGTTGCAAGGGCATCTCCCATTCCTGCTACTGTCAGACGGACAGGGGATTTCGCAATAATGTCTGTGTCCATAAGTACCAGATTGGGGTTTGCCGGAAGGAACAGGTATTTTTCAAAAACGCCGTCTTCTGTGTATACAACAGATAATGCGCTGCATGGTGCGTCTGTGGAAGCAATTGTGGGGCAGATGAATACTGGTGTTTTTGCGTAGTATGCAACTGCCTTGGCTGTATCAAAAATCTTACCGCCGCCGATACCGATGACAAGGTCACAGCCGTTCTCTTTCACGATTTCTACCAGACGGTTGATCTCGCTGCTGCAGCATTCTCCGTTAAAATAGTCAAAAACCACATCGCAGTCGCTTGCCGCAAAGCTGTCTTTGATCATTTTTCCAATTCTCTTATAACCGCCTTTACTGATCAGAACCAGCGCTTTCTTTCCGCAGTTCGCCGCATAGATTCCAATGTTTTTCATTTCCCCTGCGCCCTGTAAGTACTTGGATGGGCTGATTAATAC
>CAVJRB010000382.1:0-4563 GCA_963651655.1 bacterium
GTTATCGGTACAGCAGTTGCTGCCGGAGCATTCATGGCAATTTACGGAATCTGACAATGCCAGGTTTTCAAAGCCAAAAAGCGGCGGAACAATCCGCAGGCATTGGTTCGTGTCAAAAAGAATTTTTGACACGAACTTCATTATAAAAATATAAGGAGAACAATTATGGCAGAAATTGAAAAAAAACCTGTTAAAATTGTGGAAACCATTCTGCGTGATGCACATCAGTCCCTGATTGCAACCCGTATGACAACAGAGCAGATGCTTCCAATCGTTGATAAACTTGATAAAGTAGGCTACCACGCAGTAGAGTGCTGGGGCGGTGCTACTTTCGATGCAAGCCTCCGTTTCCTTCATGAGGATCCGTGGGAAAGACTTCGTAAATTACGTGACGGATTCAAGAACACCAAGCTGCAGATGCTTTTCCGTGGCCAGAACATTCTTGGATATCGTCCATATGCAGATGATGTTGTTGAGTACTTTGTACAGAAATCTCTTGCAAACGGTATCGACATCATCCGTATCTTTGACTGTATGAACGACCTCCGCAACCTTCAGACTGCTGTACATGCTGCAAACAAAGAGCATGGCCATGCACAGGTTGCACTTTCCTATACACTTGGTGATGCTTATACACTTGAGTACTGGACAAGCATTGCAAAACGTATCGAGGAAATGGGTGCAGATTCCATCTGTATCAAGGATATGGCAGGTCTTCTTCTTCCATACAAGGCAACAGAGCTTGTTACCGCACTGAAAGAGACTGTTAAGATCCCGATCGACCTTCATACACATTACACCTCTGGTGTAGCTTCCATGACTTACTTAAAGGCTGTTGAAGCTGGTGTTGATATCATTGATACTGCAATGTCTCCATTTGCACTGGGTACTTCCCAGCCTGCAACTGAGGTTATGGTTGAGACCTTCAAGGGAACTCCATATGATACAGGATTTGATCAGCAGCTTCTTGCTGAGATCGCAGCCTACTTCCGTCCAATGCGTGACGAGGCTCTTGAGAGCGGTCTTCTGAACCCGAAGAACCTTGGCGTAAACATCAAGACTCTTCTGTATCAGGTACCAGGCGGTATGTTATCCAACCTTACTTCCCAGCTGAAAGAGCAGCACGCAGAAGACAAATTCTACGATGTTCTCGAGGAAGTTCCGCGTGTACGTAAAGACCTTGGTGAGCCGCCGCTTGTTACTCCGTCTTCCCAGATCGTTGGTACACAGGCTGTATTCAATGTTCTTATGGGCGAGAGATACAAGATGGTTACCAAAGAGACAAAGGATGTTCTCAGCGGAAAATACGGCGCAACAGCAAAACCGTTCAATCCGGAAGTACAGAAGAAATGCATCGGCGATGTACAGCCGATCACCTGCCGTCCGGCAGACCTTCTGGACAACGAGCTGGATAAGCTTGAAGGCGAAATGGCACAGTACAAAGAGCAGGATGAGGACGTTCTGTCCTACGCACTGTTCCCACAGGTTGCTACTGACTTCTTCAAGTATCGTCAGGCTCAGGAGAAAAAGGTTGATGAGACTGTTGCTGATACCAAGAACGGAGCATATCCGGTTTAATCAGTGATGAATAATTTACCAAAGGGGCAGCCGCTATGGCTGTACCTGCGGTAACAATGACGAAAGACACGTGCAGAAATTATTTGCACGTGTCTTTTTAAAAAAGAAATGTGAAAGGTTTTATATGAGTAAAATACTGATCGTAGGCGGCGGGGCTGCCGGAATGATGGCAGGCGTTTTTCTGGCAAGAGCGGGTCATGAGGTCCATATCCTGGAAAAAAATGAGAAGCTTGGAAAGAAAGTGTATATTACAGGAAAGGGACGCTGTAATGTTACAAATAACTGTGACACGGAAGAATTGTTCAAGGCAGTGATGTCCAATCCCAAATTTCTGTACAGCGCCTTCTATTCCTTTACACCCCAGGACGTCATGGGGTTTTTCGAGGAAGCAGGCGTACCGCTGAAAACAGAAAGAGGCAATCGTGTATTCCCTGTATCCGACCATTCTTCTGATATTATCCGCGGCCTGGAGCGGGAACTGAAGATGGCAGGCGCGCACATCCACCTTCGCACAGAAGTGAAATCTGTAAGCGCTGCCCCTTATGAGGAGCCCGATGTGGATGAGAAAAAGGCACACCATAGCAGAGTCACCGGCGTGCAGCTATCTGACGGAAGCTTCCTGGAAGGGGACTGCGTTCTGGTTGCCACCGGCGGACTTTCCTATCAGGCGACCGGTTCCACAGGAGACGGCTATCGCTTTGCCCAGGAGACAGGCCATAAGGTGACAGAGCTTTCCCCGTCCCTGGTTCCCCTTAAGACGAAAGAAGACTATATTCCCAGACTCCAGGGTCTTTCCCTGAAGAACACAGAGCTGACCATCAAATCCGGGAAGAAGGTTCTTTTCCAGGATTTCGGCGAGATGATGTTCACCCATTTTGGTGTGACAGGTCCCATGATCTTATCTGCAAGTGCCCACATTGGCAAACAGCTGCAGAAATCCGGCGAGCTTAACGCTTATCTGGATCTGAAGCCGGCCCTTACCATGGAGCAGCTGGACGCCAGGATCTTAAGGGAGTTTGAGGCTGGCCAGAATAAGCAGTTTAAGAATGTGATCGGGGTGCTTTTCCCATCTTCCCTAACTCCGGTTATGCTGGAGTTTGGAGGAATTTCGCCGGAAAAGAAGATCCATGATATTTCCAGGGAGGAGCGGGTTCACTTTGAGGAGCTGGTGAAGGCATTCCCATTTACCATCAATGGAATGGGAGAGTACAAGGAAGCCGTCATCACCCGGGGAGGCGTTTCCGTGAAAGAGGTACAGCCAGGCACCATGGAGTCCAGGAAGGTGAAGAATCTTTATTTCATTGGGGAGGTTCTGGATCTGGACGCGGTAACAGGCGGCTACAATCTTCAGATTGCGTGGTCCACCGCATATCTGGCTGCCATGGCGTTGAAAAACGCCTGAAAATGTGGTATTATCAAATAAGGAATGTTAGGGCCAAAATTGACCCTAACCTGATATCTGCGAATTGCTCCGCTGCGAGGCAGCTCCCGCAATTCTAGGACATTCGGAATTCGCTGATTTACTACGTAAATCGCTACTTCCTCATGTCCTGCGGGGCCCAAGTTCAAAAGCTTTATCGTGCAAGCACGAACAGCTTTTTGACCTTTTGCCCCTGATATCAGATACAAAACGTACCAGGAGGTAACACAATAATGGGATGCAATATCGCCATTGACGGACCGGCAGGAGCCGGCAAGAGCACCATTGCCAAAAGAGTGGCAAAGGAGCTTTCATTTATCTACGTAGATACAGGTGCCATGTACCGTGCAGTTGCACTTTATCTGCAGAAGAAAGGAATCGACGGAACGGATTCCCAGGCAGTTGCAGATCACTGTCAGGAAGCAGAGGTTTCCATTCGCTATGAAGATGGAGAACAGCTGGTGATCCTGAACGGGGAGAATGTCAATGCCTGTATCCGCACGGAAGAAGTGGGAAATATGGCGTCCAAGACCTCTGCCAACCCGGCAGTCCGCGCACATCTTCTCAACCTGCAGAGAAATCTCGCAGACAAGAACAATGTGGTAATGGACGGCCGCGATATCGGAACCGTTGTTCTGCCCGATGCCCAGGTGAAGATCTTCCTCACCGCAAGCGTAGAGACCAGAGCGAACAGACGCTATGAGGAATACCTTGCCAAAGGTGAGAAAGCAGATCTGGAAGACATCAAGAAGGATATCGAGATCCGTGATCATCAGGACATGACACGAGAGATTTCCCCTCTTCGCCAGGCTGAGGATGCAGTGCTTGTGGATTCCTCCAATATGAACATTGAGGAAGTGGTAGCCGCAATTCTTGGAATTTACAGAGATAAGGTGGAATAAACCATGGAAGTAAAGGTTGCGAAAACAGCAGGCTTTTGCTTTGGCGTGCAGCGCGCGGTAGACAAGGTCTACGAGCTGATCGGCAGCCATCCGGACAAGCTGTTTACCCTTGGCCCCATTATTCACAATGAGGAAGTGGTAAACGATCTGGAGAAAAAAGGCGTCCGGGTTGCCTCTGAGGAGGATCTGAAGGCTCTCCCGGAGGGCAGCACCGTAGTGATCCGTTCCCACGGCGTTGGAAAGGAAGTGTACGACCGTCTGGAAGAATACGGACTTTCCTATGTGGATGTGACCTGTCCCTTTGTGCTGAAGATCCACAGGATCGTGGAGAAAGAGAGCAGGGCCGGCTCCCATGTGGTGATCATCGGTGATCCGGATCACCCGGAAGTTGTGGGAATCTGCGGCTGGTGCATGGGTCCCTACACCGTCATAAAAACGGAACAGGATGCGCTGGATTTTGTGCCTCCGCCGGGCAAAAACATATGTATTGTGTCGCAGACAACATTTAATTACAATAAATTTAAAGATTTAGTTGAAATTCTCCGCAAAAAGAGGTATGATAATAATGTTTTAAATATTCTTAATGTTTTAAACACTATTTGTAATGCTACCGAAGAACGGCAGAGAGAAGCAAAAAACATAGCCGGAGAGGTAGACACTATG
>CAVJRB010000383.1:0-4599 GCA_963651655.1 bacterium
ACCTGGGGTAAGGTAAACTCTTGCTACTGATTTTTTTCTTCTTCCTGTTCCGTAGAATTTTGCGCTAGCCAATGTTTTCTACCTCCTCATTAAAATGTTAAAACTTCCGGTTTCTGAGCCGCATGTTTGTGTTCAGGTCCGGCATAAACGAAAAGTTTTGTGTACATTTCTCTTCCTAATGGTCCTTTTGGAAGCATACCTTTAACTGCCAGCTCAACAACTTTCTCAGGTTTCTTAGCCATCATCTCTTTTAATGTAGTCTCTTTCATTCCACCTACATAATCAGAGTGATTGTAGTAGATCTTCTGATCCATCTTCTTACCTGTAACTTTGATCTTGTCAGCGTTAACAACGATTACATAATCACCTGTGTCAACGTGTGGTGTAAACTGAGGTTTGTTCTTTCCTCTTAAAACGCTTGCTACGCCAGAAGCCAGACGGCCAAGGGTGCAGCCTTCAGCGTCAACTACATACCATTTTCTCTCGATTTTATCTGGATTAGCCATATAAGTCTGCATGGTTTTACCTCCTGTTATTTATCAACGATTGTTTGTATAAATGCGATATCTCGCATATGTTAGTAATATGGAAACGATGGTGCAATTACTGCGGAAATGTCCGAAACCGCTGATAAATACCGTCGCCGGGGCTATTGGCTAAAGTATCTCGCACTACGTCACATTGAGTAATTATATTATAAGCCCCCGCTTCTGTCAACTACTTTTCCCCATATTTCCATATTTTTTTCAAAAAGTTTTCCACATTCTGCCAGGAATTTGAAATAGATTTTCCACAAAGCATATTTCCTGTATCCACCGCGTACACTTTTTCCGCAATCACCAGAGAAAAGCGCAGACCAAATTAGCATACCCAAATTATGTATGATTTTATAATTTTCCACTAGCATTTTCCCTGGCAAAATGTTATATTGGAAAGAATGTATTTTCGGATACGGGTACCCTTTTATTTTTTCTTCTTATATGATTGAGGTGAGGTTTTTTATGATAACATTTTTATCACGTTTTTTTATTAAAGATTACAAAGATTACGCTTCTCCCCAGGTACGCCAGTCTTACGGCATGCTGTGCGGCGCTGTGGGAATTGGCCTGAACATTTTCCTTTTTCTTGGAAAATGGCTGGCAGGCATGTTAAGCGGTTCCATTGCCATCACGGCGGATGCCTTCAACAACTTATCCGACGCCGGTTCCTCCGTGATTACCCTTGTAGGCTTCAAGCTCTCCGGACAGAAACCGGACACGGAGCATCCCTTCGGACATGGACGAATGGAATACATCTCCGGGCTTCTTGTCTCTGTTGCGGTTCTGATCATGGGTTTTGAACTGATCCGCTCCTCCATTGACAAGATCCGCACACCGGAGCCAATCGAATGCAGCCCGGTCATCCTCCTGGTGCTGGCGGCTTCCATTCTGGTAAAAATTTATATGTACGTCTACAACCGCGGAATCGGCCACAAAATCGACAGCACCGCTATGCAGGCGACCGCAGGCGACAGCTTAAGCGACACCGTAGCTACCAGCCTGGTGCTTCTTGCAACCATTATCAGCCAGCTTACAGGACTGATTCTGGATGGCTGGTTCGGCGTCCTGGTAGGAATCTTTATTTTCTACACCGGAATCACAACCATGAAGGATACCATCGATCCGCTCCTTGGTCAGGCCCCTGAGAAAAATCTGGTAGAAGAAATCGAGGAAATTGTCCTTGCCCATCCACTTGTCCATGGCATGCACGACCTGATCGTCCACGACTACGGCCCTGGAAGACTGATTCTCTCCCTACACGCCGAAGTACCGGAACATGGAGACCTGCTGAACATCCATGACGAGATTGACAATATCGAGCACGAACTCCAGGACAAACTGAACTGCTCCGCAACCATCCACATTGACCCTATCGTCACAGACAATAAAGAGGTCAACGACATGCGCACCCAGATTGAGGAAGTTACCCGCAATCTGGACCGCCGCCTTTCCATCCACGATTTCCGTATGGTAGAAGGCCCCACCCACACCAATCTGATTTTTGATGTGGCAGCCCCCTTTGAATGCAAGCTTACAAACGTAGAAATAACCAATCTCCTCAAAGAGCGAATCCGCAACATGGACGATGGCAACTACTGCGCCGTCATCCAAATCGACCGTGTTTATTCCTAATATTAAGCTGCGCCAAAATTCCCCCAGACAGTATTCTTACTGTTTGAGGGAATTTTTGTGCACCTTTCCCCAAAACACATCAAAGCTTTAAAAATTACAAGTTCCAACCATACACAGCATTTGGACACTTGTTACTCCTAAGCAGGTCATTTCAGGTGCGTTCTTAGCGAAAACGAAATCCACTGCCTACGAAGACTTATGCGTGAGGGCTCTCCCGAGCGCATTAGCCGTAATTGGCAGTTAGTTCGTTGGAGCGTTGCACCGACCTGCGTGGAGTAACAAGTGTCCGAATGCGTTCGCCTTGATTTCCCCTTATCTTATATTTAAATAAACATCCTCCCTTGTATGGAATCCCCCATCAATAATCACCTCATCCATATTCTCCGCCGTCACCGCAATAGGATCAATCTTATAATAAGGAATCTCATACGTACCGTCATTGAACGTCTCTTCCGCTTTATACTCCCCGGAACCAGACGTAATATCCTCCCCATTTCCAAGAGCCACCGCAAACTCCGCCGCCGTATTTGCCTCCTGCTCAATGGGCTTGTAAACCGTCATCTCCTGGGTGCCCTCCACAATTCTCTGACAGGCAGCCAGATCCGCATCCTGCGCAACCACAGCCACCTTTCCAGCCAGCCGGTTCTCCGACAAAACCTTCACCGCCTGACTTGCCAGATCATCATTTCCGCACATTACGCCAACAATATCCCTGGTTACTTCCAGTCCCTTATTCACATGATTCCCAGCCAGTTCCGCCAGCCAGTTATCACAGTAGCCAGTATAAACAACCTTCAGATTGCTTCCCTCCAGCGCCTTATTAAAACCTTTCACAACTTCATCCACGTTTCTATCTGTAGGAGAACCATTAATCGCAAAAATATTTCCCCCGTCAGGACAAGCCTGAATCAGCGCCTCGCCCATAAGAGTTCCTACCTTTTCATTATCAATGGTAATATACAGATCTGCATTGATATTTCCCACTATACGGTCGTAACAGATCACATAAATCCCCTTATCCTTGGCTTCCTTCATCACATCATAAAGGGCATCCCCGTCAATAGGGATCACCACGATCACATCCATATTCTTCTTAATAAAATACTCAATCTGGGAAATCTGCTCTTCCACCACGCCCCCGGCAACCTGCACATTCACCTCTGCCCCAAGACTCTGGGCAGTGGAAACAAACATATCCCGGTCACGCAGCCAACGCTCAATTACAAAAGAGTCAAAGCTAAGTCCAATCTGAAGCTTGTCCTCCTCTTTCGCCTCTTCCTTCTGGGGTTCCTGCTGCCCGCTTCCACAGCCGCTTCCAAAAGCAAGGCCCAAAAGCATTAATGCTAACAGCCATTTTCTCTTTTTCATTTTCCATACCTCGCCTTATACTCGCTTGGTGTCATATCCATCTGCTTCTTAAAGATTCTGCTGAAATAATTGGGATCCGTGTAGCCGCTCTTAATCCCGGCCTCCTTCACGCTTACATTTGCATCCACCAGAAGCTCCTTTGCTTTTTCAATGCGAACCCTTGTCAGATACTCAATAAAGTTTTCCCCGGTCTCGTCCTTGAAAATCTTGCTGAAATAATAAGGGCTGATATTCACCTTGCTGGAAACATCATCCAGAGAAATATCTCTGCTGTAATTTTCCTGAATATAAACCATGGCCTTCTTCACAGCAGAATTGGACTGATCCTCCTTCTGATCCCGGATAGCCCTGCACACAGTCACCATTTTTTCCTGAAACCACTTGCGCAGTTCCTCGTAGGTAGAAAGAGACATGGCTGTATCCAGATAATCTCTGCGGTAACTGAATCCATAATTGATTGCCCCACACTCAAATGCAATCTTCTCACTCCAGATAATGAACTCCAGAATTTTCAGACGAATATTGTTCATATCCTGGGAATAATGCTCCACCATCCAGTCAAAGAAGAAATTCACCTCCTGAAGCATGCCTTCCTCATTTCCCTCCTCCAGGAAACGATACATCCGCTTCTCATTGCTGCCGGGAAATGCTTCATCATACACACCATTCTGGGAAAGATCCTCAATATGTATCACACGACTGAGGCTGCCATTCAGCGCACGAAGAGCCTCGCGGTAAGAGCGCTCCATCTCTGCCATCTCCCAGATTCTTCCGATTCCTACACGGAATTTGGCATCCAGACGGTTCTCCAGCCTTGCCACCAGCTCCCTGGCTTTTTCCACCAGATCAATACGGTCCTCATAAGGATTCTGGGAAATCTCGCAGGGAACTACCACAGGAATACGATTAGACATAATATTTCCTACCACACAGGGAAACGCGGATTTCACCACATCCCGAAATTCCGGGTAAAAGCTCTGCGCCTTCACATTCATTCCAACCGGGCTCACCAGCCTGCCGTTCTCATAGCTCTGGCCGAACTGCACCACCATAACAAAGC
>CAVJRB010000384.1:0-4291 GCA_963651655.1 bacterium
TCCAGATTCTGCACTGCAAAACCTGAAGCCAGTATAGAAGTTCTTATATTTATTTGTTAGCAGATGCCATTACATGGACATCAATCAGATTCGCCTTGATCAGTGCCGGACGGATGGCATTGTAAAGAATAACTACCAGGATGGTAGATACGATCGCATTGACGAAGGTTGCGCCTGCGCTTAATTTTGCAAGAATGCTTGCTACTTCCTGAGGCTGTCCCAGAATGTACTGTTTGTAGAAGTATCCAACAACCGGATCTGCAACTACATTAAATGCCAGACCTGCGATAGATGCGATCAGGCTCCATTTGAAAACGTATTTCTTGTCATTGGTCTCATTGATCTTGGCAAGCTTGTGGGCAACCAGTCCTGTGATCAGTCCGATGCAAAGCTTCAGCACAAAGGTCTTCGGTGCTCCTGTAATGTAAACCGGATCCATAAGGTCTGCGATGGTCATACCGATTGCTCCTGCAAGGCCGCCATACCAGCCGCCAAGAAGCAGTGCTCCAAGTACGCAGAAGGTATTTCCAATGTGAAGGGAAGTCGCATCCCCGCCAGGTACCGGAATCTTAATCTGCAAAAATGTGAAAGATACGTAGCAAAGTGCAGCAAGAAGAGCTGT
The DNA here is from genome assembly GCA_963651655.1 of bacterium. Lineage (GTDB taxonomy): Bacteria > Bacillota > Clostridia > Lachnospirales > Lachnospiraceae > Blautia_A. The sequence goes on from CAVJRB010000384.1 coordinate 623, forward strand.
CTCTGCAAGTTTCATAACGGTAGTGTTCTGTTTGTTCATAGTTTCTCTGCCTTTCCTGGAACAAAATACTGTTCCTGTATAATCAGCACTATCTTACCCACATACTGTCTTCTCGCCAATAGCCACTTTCAAACTTTTTTGCATGGTCAGTTTAACTGTAAAGCACTTCCACTGGTTCCATCCTGGCAGAATTTCTTTCTCCTATAAGAAAAGGGGAGACCGAAGTCTCCCCAAAACAGTTGTCCTGTTTATTCAGCTGCATCCTCAATTGTGTCTTCGGAATAGGAATCCTCTCCTGCCCCATCAGCTGCGCTGTCATCTACAACTGCATCGCTGTATTCTGCACTGTCTGTTGTCTCACCGTAAAGATTCTCAAAGAACTTCATAGTGTCTTTGTATAAGGTCTCCTTATCCTCGTCAGATACATCTGCACCCAGAATATCGATATCCTCGATAGAGGAACCGTCATCAATGATATCAATTCCGAAAAGCTTCTTCAGCTGCTCATCCAGCATATTTAGCTCTGGAGTCATATATTTCTCTGTGCCGTCTGTGGAGTAAGTAACTGCTCCATTTCCCAGGATTCCCAGGTATTTCTCAAGAACCTGGATGGAAAGCTTATTGGCTGTATCAGAATCCAGTGTTACAAGTGCGGCTGCATCATCGCCCATAACCTGGCGAAGCGCATCCTCATCACCCTCATACTCACCCTGGCAGAAAGTCTCGGCTTTCTCAAATTTTGCCTTGGCATCGTCATCCAGGAAATCTGTGTTCAGCTGGGAAATATCGGTAATCTCATCAGAACCGGTCTCATCGGTTCCATTCTCTGTGTCATCATTTGCAGTACCATCTGCAGCATCATCGGTATTTACATCTGCATCACTGCTGTCGGCAGAATCATCACTTGCCGGATACTCTTCCCAGTCTTCGCCGTCGCTGCTGTCAGAAGCGCCAGTCTCTTCAGCAAGTCCTGGGTCCTCTGTAGAACTCTCGATTACATTGTCTCCAAGAGCACTCTGGTCTACGTTATCTACAATGCTGTCCGGATCTTCCTCGGAACTGTCTGATGTGCTCTCGTCAGCCTGACCTGTTACATTATCATTTACACGCTCCAGGGTCTCCTGCATTTCAGAATAGTCGTAATTCTGCTGTGCGATCTGGGTCAGCAGGCTTACGATGGTGTTCAGCTCATCATCTGTAAGAGATACGTTGTTGTTATTGGAAATATTTACTACAATGTTGTAGATGTCATCTGCATTCTGCACATTGTCTGCGATTACCTGCATCTTCGCCTGGTTGATGACTGTAGTAGCATCATTCTGTCCTACAGAATCTGCAAGGTTGCCGGTTACTACCATCTCTTCAGTAGCCAGCTCCTTCTTGGTCTCATCAAGCTTCTCACCGCTGGCTGTCTCATAAGCCATCTGGATACCGGTCAGCGCACCGGTGCCAGATACCTCGAACGGGCAGGCAGCAACCACTTCGCAGTTGGTTACACCGGATGTGGAAAGAGAACTTGCGATCATATTACAGGTAACCCAGTTCAGGTTCGCTGTACGTACCTTGATACCGCCGGATGTAGTAGGCTTCACATAAGCACAGCTTACGGTTCTGGTACCAATCTGCTCCAGCGGAACATAGGAACTTAAGTGGTCTCTCTCATCCTGATTGGTAACATAGATGATCTGCACCTGGCTGGAATCTACCTTAAAATATCTCAACATAGTGTTCTTCTGATCCTCGGAAAGGTCTGCTCCTAATGTTACAACCTTCATGGCATCTGCCATGGCAGGAACTGACGGAACAACACTTCCGATCAACATGGATGCGCTGCATACAAGCGCTGCTAATAATTTGGATTTCTTCATAAATTTCCCTCCATAACTTCTGTTCGGATTAGAATCTGTTTTTATTTGATAGGCCTATTATAGCATATTTTTTTCCGTTTTTGTAATATTAATTCACTGCTGCAGTCCAAATATCGAAAATATGTTTTGGCAGTTTTTACCAATCCGGAAATTCCGCCTTTATTTCAGAACCTGCTTCAGTACTTCCTGCACAGTCTTTACAGGGGTGATCTCAAGCTTCTCCTTCACCTCATCTGCCACATCATCCAGGTTGTCCACATTTTCATATGGAATGAATACATGTTTTACACCGGCCCGCTGGGCTGCCATCAGTTTCTCCGGCAGACCGCCGATCGGCATCACGCCTCCCCGAAGGGAAACCTCACCTGTCATAGCAATTTCAGCCGGGGCAGGCTTTCCTGTTACCAGAGAGGAAAGGGCTGTCACCAGAGTAATTCCAGCGGATGGGCCATCCTTTGGAACAGCGCCTGCCGGAACGTGGATGTGGAGGTCATTTTTCTCAAACTTCTCTGCTGCATCCGGATAAAGGGACTTCACAAGGGTGATGGCAATCTGGGCAGACTCTTTCATTACATCCCCAAGCTGTCCGGTGATGATCACCTTTCCGCTTCCTTTGGTAAAAGAAGTCTCAATAAACAGAATCTCTCCCCCTGCACTGGTCCATGCAAGACCGGTTACCACGCCAGGAGCAGGGTTTTCCAGAATTTTTTCGTGGTGGATTCCGTTATTTCCAAGGAATTCTGGGACGCGCTTCTCGCTGACTGTAATACTCTTCTGCTCACCTTTTACCAGCTTCACGGCAGCGTAGCGGCAGAGCACATCCATCTGCTTTTTCAGTCCGCGGACACCTGCCTCTGCTGTATATTCCTCAATGATCCGGCGGATTGCATCGTCGCTTACCTTTAGATTCTGGGCTTTGATTCCCATGCTCTTCATTGCCTTGGGCAAAAGATGGCGTCTGGCAATCTGGAATTTCTCCACTGCAGTGTAGCCAGGGAACTGGATCACTTCCATTCGGTTCAAAAGAGGCTCCGGAATCGAATCTGTGGTGTTGGCTGTGCATACAAATAATACATTGGACAGATCATACGGCACATTCATGTAGTGGTCTGTAAAGCTTCCGTTCTGCTCCGGGTCCAGTACCTCCAGAAGGGCGCTGGCCGGATCGCCGCCGTAATCCTTGGCAAGCTTGTCCACCTCATCCAGCACCATAACCGGATTGGCTGCGCCGCTTCGCTTCATGCCTTCCATAATTCGTCCCGGCATAGCGCCGATATAGGTTCTCCTATGTCCGCGAATCTCAGCTTCATCCCGGATTCCTCCAAGACTAATGCGCACGTATTTCCGGTGAAGGGCACGGGCAATGCTTTGTCCGATGCTGGTTTTGCCCGTACCAGGCGCACCTACAAACAGAAGGATAGAGCCAGACTGCTTCTTATTTAAAGCCATAACTGCCAGCTGCTGGATAATACGCTCCTTCACTTTTTTCAGACCGTAATGGTCTTCGTCCAGGATTTCCTCTGCTTCACCAAGGTCAATCTTCGCCGGCTCCTCCGTTTTCCAGGAAAGGCTTGTAACAAAATCAAGGTAATCGTACAGCATGCCGTACTCATGGCTGTCTTTCCCCTCTTGCTTCATTCGGTTCAACACCTTCTCGGCTTCCTTGCATGCTTCCTCGTTCATGCCGGACTCCTGGATTTTCTTCTCGAAACGGCGTACATCGGAAATATTCTCCGGATGCATCTCGTCCAGCTGCTGCTGCAGAAAATCGATCTGCTTCTTTAAAGCGGCTTCCCGGTAG
>CAVJRB010000385.1:0-4215 GCA_963651655.1 bacterium
TGGCAGGCATTTTGTATTCCTGCAGGAATTTGTCAAGCTCCAGCTGGGTCATTCCATTGGAGGTTTTGCTTCGCACCTCTGCGTAGATTTCCAGAGCTTCCCGGCATTTTCCCTTCACCCAGAGCAGGTCTCCTTGGTATTTCAGGAAATAGCCATCCTCTGGGAACAGCTCCAGACAGTGGGCAAGAAATGCCTCTGCCTTCTCTGTTTTCTTCTCCCTTTTGGCACGCTCTGCCAGAAAGCGGATCTTGAATTTCAGGAAAGAAGGATTGTCCGGGTATTTTTCCAGAAGCTGGTCAATCTTTTTCTCCGCCAGATAATTTTCATGGAATTCATAATGGCTGGCTGCGCTTCGGAACAGGAGGATGTCCTGCAAAAGCGCCTCCATCGCCGGGGTAAGGGATGCCATCTGCTCCTGCACCCGCAGCATCCGGTAAGCCTTGGAAGCTTTCTCCGAGTAAAGAAGGGTCATCATGGCTGCCATAAAAACATCCTCCTGGATTTCAATGAGAACCGGATGATAAAAATTATAAATATGGACGAATTCTTCCCTTCCAATAAAGTCCGCACTTAACTGCACCTTGAAATAATCCCCGAAAATCCCATTTAAAGTATGGAAATCTCTTTTTTCCAGAAGCTCTTTCAGGGAAACCTTTTGAAGCTCGATCCGTTTCATCAGATCCTGGGCAGTGGCTTCCCCTAACAGTACCTGTCTTTTTCGCATCAGCCTGTGGGAGCGCTTTGCCGTTGCCATGTAGTAAATTTTGCGGAATACGGCATCCTTTCGCAGCCGGAAGGTATCCAGATGAGGCATGTATTCTTTTCGGAATTCCTCATAATTCCTGTCGTGGCATTCCACTGCATCGTGGGATTCCCGCTCCCCGTGAGGGGGAATGTAGGACCACTCGTCCCCGTAATGCCAGATCAAATAGTCGCTGACCTTGTTGGGGATCATCACATCTGTGCCCTCGAACTTTCCGTATTTCACCGGGAACATCATGTCCTTGTCAAACAGGAAGGGACAGCCGCCCCAGCGCATTGCGTACCGGCTGCACTCTTCCTCTTTGTAGGAAAACATGATCTTCTCCAGTTTTTTCAAGGTCCTTTCTTTTCCAAGGAAAAGGTAGGAGAAAAGATATTTCAGGTACAGATGAACTGGAACCTCGTAGCGGTTTCCGTACACCACCGCAATGTTGATCAGATCGGAATAGATCATCAGGTGAGTTCTGTATTTCTCGTATTCCCGGTCATCATCCGGAATGGGATCCAGGGTGAGCACGTCAATGATCTCCCCCGCCTTGTCCGTTCCGATGATCTGGTGTCTGTGGATGGCACAGGTGTCTGTGGAGGCATATCTTGGGAACGTGTTGGTGTAATTTCGGTCCACATCCACGCACTGGAACGCGCGGTTTGGCGGTAGCACCTGATCGGATAAGGCCACCAGCTTGTCCCAGTCATCCCGAGGCATATAGATATCCACGTCATCGTCCCAGGGAATGAATCCCTCATTTCGCGCCACACCGATCAGACTGCCTCCAGCCATTACGTATCTCAGATTATGTTTTTTGCACATTTCATCGATCTCCCGAAAGAGTTTCAGAAGATACTGCTGTTTCTCTGTCATTTGCTGTCCTCTCGTACTAAAACTTCAAACAATTCCAGGGATCTTCGGTTGTTTTCCCTGCAGTCAATTTTTCTGGCCGGGCACCCGCCCTGTTCAAAGGCTTCCATGCCCTTTACGATTCCCTCTGCCGAAGGTTCCACCAGCATTCCGCCGTAATCCTGGGCAAAGCATCTGGCTCCTGGCACATCCGTTGCCACAAAAGGAATCCCCAGCACGCCTGCCTCAAACAAAACCACCGGAAGCCCCTCATAGTCTGAGGATAAAACCAGCAGGTCGCTTGCCCTCAGAATAGGCATAGGGTTTCGGATGCTTCGTATCAGAATGATATGGCTGCCGGCTGCGCTTTCCCTTGCCAGCTGGCAGGTCTGCTCATAAAGATTGCCCGCCCCGCCGATGATAATCAGCCAGGTATCCTGGTGGCTTTGCCAGAAACGGTCAAATGCCTGGATCAGTCTGGCGTGCTGTTTTTCCTGGGAATAGCGTCCAATGTTGAGAAACTTTTTGTCACCGTTTTTCAGCACGCTCTGCAGTTCCTCCAGGGAAACGGTGCACCGGGTATCCGGATCAAAACAGATGGCTTCCCGGGAGCGTCTTGCAATTCCCTCGTAGTCCTGGCAGTTGGGAATCACGGTGATGTTGTCCTCCCTGTCTCCGATAGCAGCTACAGCTCCTGCAATATCCCGGCTTACCGCTGCCACATGGTCATAGGAGGCATAGGCGTCATGAAGCACATATTTATTTGGATTTTTCTTTCTCTCGATCTCTTTTTCCATGTCATTGTGCACCCAGATGGTTCTTGGAAAAGGTGCCTGCTCAAACATGGAAATGATGTAATTTTCGTAGCCGTTAAAGTGAAGAACCGCCTGAAATTCTGAATTTCCAAAATGCTTTTTCCACTCTCTTGCGTAGGCGTGGGCAAGCCGTCTGGTGCGGATTCCAAACTTCATGTAAAGGCCCTGGCAGATGGCGGTGACCACATCCATATTCATCTCACTTCCAAGGGGATACACATTGGCATCCTGGGGCAGGCAGTCAAGGCGCCAGGGGGCTTCCTTCAGGGAATTCATGCGGTAGGAAATAAAGCAGTTGTACTCCTCCTTGTCCAGTTCTTTCATCAGATTGAGAAAGGAGGTGGTAATTCCGTTCTGCTGGAAATCTCCTGCATAGATCAGCACGTTCTTTCTTTGGTTCCCCACGGCAGATGCGGTGGCGCAGCAGTTTTCCCCAAGGATCACATGGTGACACAGCTTTTTGATTCCGCTGCCGTGTTCATAGGTTCCATATTTCTGGCTGAAAGCCTCGTCCAGCTGATCCGTAGGCGTCTGCAGAAGCTCTGCCACTTCCTCTGGTGTACGCACCAGCGGGAAGGGATAATTCCGGATGTCCTCATACATGCCCCGGCTTCCTGCATAATCTTCAATGTCATAGGCAAAGAGAATGATCTTTTTGCCCGAGTTGGCAAAGTCGTACATGACGCTGGAATAATCGGTGATCAGCACATCGCACATGTTCAGAACCTCGTAAGTGTCATAGCCCTCCGGGAATTTCTGGATGTGCTGATAGCCAGAAAGATCCAAAGCGTCTCCCACAAAGGGATGAAGCTTCACCAGAAGAAGCTGCTTTTCATTAAGGCGCTGATCCAAAATGTCCAGATAGCCCTGCATCTCCTTCACAGAATCCTGGCTGTCCACTGCGTCTGCTTTTCCCCGGAAGGTGGGCATGTAGACCGATACCTGCAGATTTTCGAAGCCAAATTCCTTCTTCAGCGCCTCCCCTTTTTCCGGATGGAAAAAGATCTCATTTCGCGGATAGCACTCGTGAATGTACTGACCCTTGTATAGATTGTCCAGCATGTAGGCGCCCCGCATTTTTTCCTCCATAAACAGATTGGAAAAAAGAAGGTAATCGGACATGAGCAGGTTTCGCATTACATTTCCCATACTGTAACGCTCCTCCACATTGTCCCGCCCCATGCATTTCAAGGGGGTTCCATGCCACACGTTCAGATAGATCTGACCATCCTTTTTGATGAAGCGGCCCGGGAATGTGGAGTCGTTGATCAGATATTTTGCTCTGGAAAGCATCCGGTAATAGGAGATGCTTCCGAACTTTATCAGCTTATCCACCTTCAGCCTGTAATGCTGCAGCTTTTTCTCTACGGAGGCTTTGTAGTCGCTGCGGCAGGCAAATACAATGGAATATTTCCGGTATTCTTCCTGATTTAACTCCCGCAGGATTGCAAAAATGTTGCTCTCCATTCCTCTTCCGCTTCTGGATTCCAGCAAAATGGTGTACGGGTCGATCCTGGTTTTCTCATAAAAGGTATTATAAAAAGGATACCAGGTACCGCTTTTTAGTTTTTTCTTAATTTTCGTCCATGCCGACATGCTTCTTTACCTCATCACAGATCTTTTTCATACAGGGTTCCTGGATTTCATTGAAAAACAGGTTGCACTCCTGTCTCTCCTTCTGGTAGCGGTCCTTCCCGTGACAGATTTCTGCTATGGCTTCCAGGAATTTCTCCTGGCTGTCCGGCTTGGCACCGGGGGTTACCTTGTCGTATTCGAAGTTCATTCCCCTGCCTTTCAGGT
>CAVJRB010000385.1:4225-6914 GCA_963651655.1 bacterium
GGTAGCGCTCTTTATCATAGGGAAGGAAGATCAGCGGCCTGTCCAGGAGCAGATAATCAATGTAAATGCTGGAATAATCCGTGATCAGAATGTCAAAAATATCTGCGATCTCCATAATATCTTCTGCCTGCTCATTTCCCAGATATCTTACCCGGTTCGAAAGGTAAGGACCTGCATTTCCCTGCTCGCTGATGTGGGTGCGAAGGAAAATAACGGCATCCTCTTTTTCCAGAAAATCATCCAGAGCCTTCTTATCATAATCTGCAAAGGGAAACAGGCTGGTCACGCCGTAGTCCCGGAAGGTTGGGGCATACAGGATAGCCTTTTTGCAGGAGGGAAGATCGGGGTACATGCTTCCCAGCACTTTCTCTTTGTCTGTCTTCGTAAAGAGCACGTCATTTCTCGGCTGGCCCCAGACCTTTATTTTGTCCGGAGAAATGCGAAAGCTCTCTGCCATCACAGGAATGAGACGGCTGGAACAGGTCAGCACAAAGGTATAATTTTCCGAGAAGATTTTCTTAAAATAGATCCTGGCAAACTTAGAAAGATTGGGGTCCATCAGGGCAATCTTTTTCAAAGGGATTCCATGCCACAGGTTCACAATCGTCCTGTTTTTCCCAAGGCCGGTGCCGTACACAGGAAGTCCTGCAGAGGTAAACCACACCCCCGCCGACAGAACCTTCTTCATGCCCTCTTCGGAGCAGGTCTCTATAAAGTACTGCGCTCCATACTCTTCCCCAAGCTTTCGCCTCAGTTTCTCATCGTTGATCACAAAATAAGGGGTGATCTCCGGCAGATTGTCTTTTACATATTCAAACAGATAACGGGAATTGTAGTTGTAGTGGGAGTTATCCGTAGACGAAAAAATCCACACTCCCGGATCCGGCTTCCCCTTCACCTTATGCTTCACCAGTTCTGCCTTCAAAAGGCTTTTTAGTTTTCCCATGTGTGCTTCCTCTTTTAGCTTTTTTTCTTAAATCTTCCTGTAAGCCATGGAAAATATTGGTTAATAATGGAAACTACTCCGCATTCTATGAGCATCAGCTCTGCCAGAATGCCGGTACATTCCAGATAGTATCTTGATCCTGCAGTCTCTGACAGGGTGTACATTGCCTTCCAGCCTTTGATCACAAGGACTTTGAAGCCCAGAGTTCCGTGGGTTGCCATAATGATCAGGGAATTTTTTCCCGCGAACTCCAGATAGGTCATCTTCCACCATTTCTCCAGATATTCCAGAACCAGAATAGTTCCCATGGAGCCAAGGATTCCGTTTATGTAAAACATCAGATGGCTGTCTCCGATTCGAAGAAGGTTGACGTCTACATGAAGGTTTCTCTGTGACAGGAAAATAGTGGCTATAAACATCACCGCACCGATGACAAATCGCAGATTTCTCTCTTTGATTTTGCTAAAAAACATAAAGCAGAGATAACCGGCCCCGATAAACCAGAATCCCAGAATCCCCTTGCTTACTGCTAGGATGGGAAAGGACACGATTTTGTACTGTCTTTCGGTCAGCATAACCTTCAGCATGGGAAGCAGCACATCCGCAGTATATACAGTAATCACTACGGACAGGATTCCGCTGGCGATCCGCACAAGATTGCTCTTTGCTTTCATTACCAGGATAAAGATCACCTGCGCCAAAAACAAAGCTGGCAGAAACCATAAAGCACTGATTCCTCTCAGGCTTAATGTACTATAGGCCTGATACACAAATTTCGAATACATCTGTGCGCGTCCGGTGCCTTTCATAAGGCAAACCAGCATATTATACAGCATTACAATGGCACTGTATCCAAAATATGGAATCATAAGGCTTTTGAAATGCTTCCATATATACTGGCTGGCGCTCATTTTGCGAAATGACTGGCGCATGCAGAGCAGGTAGCCGGAAACAATGAAAAATATGGGGATTTTGTATGCCGCAAACCATGTGTCTATGGGATTTCCCAGGGAAGTAATATGCCCAAACACCACCATTGTGATTCCCCAGCCTTTTGCAGCATCCAGATATTTCTTTCGCTCCTTTGAGCTGTTTGGTAATTCGCTCATTTCTTTTCCTTTCCCTCAGCGGCCTCTGGACTTCAGAAATTCCAGAGTACGCCTGCTGTTGTTGTGATCTGTGTATGCAAAATGTTCCTTTCGCATCTGTGCATACCTTTCTTTTTCCTTAAAATTATTTTCTATATATTCTTTTATATTCTTTACCAGGCATTCCTCATCCAGACATCTGTCTCCGAATAAGTCCCTGGTCATATCAAGATAGCTTCCATTTGCCTGCTGGTACAGGTCATAGTCAAACTGATAGAACAGAACTGGCTTAGCCAGATAGTGGACATCCCAGCTCACACTGGAATAGTCGGTGATCAGCATGGAGCATTTCATGATCAGTTCGTTTAAGGGCTGGCTGCCCTGGACGATCAGCTTTACCTGGTCATTTTCTGTATGAAATGCTTCCAGAAATTCCTTCATCTTGGGGTGGATGTGGAAAATGATCTTCACATTATTTTCCCGCAGGAATGCTCCCAGTTCCGGATTTTCCAGCAGCTGCCGATACCGTCTGCAGTATTCACTTTCCCAGAATACTTCATCGGACTGCTCTTCCAGCCAGGGGCGCCAGGTGGGCATGATCAGGATATTTTTCTCATCCGGTCTGGCTTTATTTTCCAGGACGTCCCATCTGGTG
>CAVJRB010000386.1:0-2447 GCA_963651655.1 bacterium
GTCCCAGGTGCAGGTGTCCAGGATGGAGAAGCGGATTCTGAAGAAGCTGCGGGGATTTCAATGAAAGATATGATACAGCATTTGTGAGAGAAAGCCTGCCACGGCAAAATAAAAATAGATCAGAGGTTGTTAGGGAAATGTATTGGTAAAAGGAATCAACAAAAAAGAGGCTGCATGGAAGCTGGTGAACTTCCATACAGACCTCAAAAATGTGCCAGATACTGTTTTACTTAGAATGTAATTTTCTTTCCTTCCAGTCTCCACTGTCTGAACTCCGCAGAAGCAGAAAGCAGCAGGTCAGAAGAGGAATTCAGTGCGGTTTCCACAGAATCCTGAATGACTCCGATAATAAATCCAACTGCAACTACCTGCATGGAGATATCATCTGAAATTCCAAACAAGGAGCAGGCCATAGGAATCAGAAGAAGGGATCCGCCTGCCACACCGGAAGCGCCGCATGCAGAAAGTGCTGCAAGAAGGCTGAGGATGATGGCAGTTGGGATGTCAACATGGATTCCAAGTGTGAAAGCAGTTGCCATTGTCATAACGGTGATGGTGATGGCAGCTCCGTCCATATTGATGGTAGCGCCAAGAGGAATGGTTACGGAGTAGGTATCACGGTCAAGTCCCATTTCCTCGCAGGCTTTCATATTTACCGGAATGTTGGCTGCAGAGCTTCTGGTGAAGAAGGCTGTGATGGCACTTTTCTTCAGGCAGTGCAGGATCAGCGGATAAGGATTCTGACGGATGCACCAGTAAACCAGAATGGGATTGGTTACAAAATAAATGAAAAGCATGCAGCCAACCAAAAGGGCAAGAAGCTTTCCGTAGGTAGTGAAAATATCCAGTCCGTTGGTGGATACGGTGTTAAATACCAGGCCGAAGATTCCAAATGGTGCCAGGTTGATGATCCAGCTGACTACCAGGGAAGTGCCGTCTGCAATATCTGCAAGTGCTTTCTTGGTAGTGTCGCCAGCGCCGCGGAAGGCAAGTCCAAGAAGAATCGCCCAGGTAAGGATTCCCACATAGTTTGCGTTTACCAGAGAAGAGATGGGGTTGGCAACCACGTTCAGAAGAAGATTGTTCAGAACCTCCACAATTCCCTGTGGTGCTGTGGCATCAGCTGCCGCATTGGTCAGCGTCATCTGTACCGGGAAGATCATGCTGGCAAATACAGCGATCACAGCTGCCAGAACAGTACTGAACATATAAAGCGCAACCACTGTTTTGATGACGCCGCCGTGGGATTTTCCTGCGTTGCACAGTGAACTGATAACCAGGAAGAATACCAGAAGGGGTGAGATGGCCTTTAAGGCACCTACAAATACATCGCCCAGAATGGCAATGCTGGTGGCGCCAGGCACTGCCACTCCCAGGATAGCGCCCAGGATCAGGCCTACCAGGATTCGCTTCACGAGAGCAATCCCGGTCCATTTTGTCCATAGATTTTTCATTTGTTTTTCCTCTACTTTCCCTCTTTAATATGTTAAAAGATTAATGAATTAATTATAAGGGATATGAGAAGATTGTGCAACAAAAAACTTCGCTTTATATTCAGATGGGCTGATTCCTTCGTATTTGCGGAAGATAGAGGAAAAATAAGTGGCGTCCTTGTAGCCCACGGCCTCCGCAATCTCGTAAGTGAGCAGGTCTGTATTCTGGAGAAGCTCCTTTGCCTTGCTGATCCGTTCCTTATTGATGTACTCAGTAAGAGAACCGGATGTGGCTTTCTTGAAGGTACGGCTCAAATGGGAGGGGGAAATGTGCAGCTTGGCGGGGGTGTAGAGAGGTTCCTGGAATTTCTGAAAGAGCAGGCACAGCTCGGATAGAAAAATACCCGATGATAAACTAAGCTCTTCATCGGGTATTTATAGTTATGAATTTATTTTACAGAAGCCTGTCTGCCAAATAAGGTATTCTTGTATTTGGAAAGTGCAGTGAGAAGCACCATACCAAAGATTCCGCAGGATACCACTTCACCAGCGCCTACTGTAAGCATCATAAGCGGGATGGGAAGGTTGGTTCCATATCCGTAGCGAAGTACGAATGGCACCAGAACTGCGTTTGCCACAATCGGCGGAACCGGGGCAAGCCATTTGCTGCTGTTACGAAGCTTGTAGGTAAATACAGCTCCGATGAGGGTGGCAATACTTCCGAATGCAATATCCAGAGGAATGGCACCGCCAAGCAGATTGGCAAGGATGCAGCCTACAAAAAGACCGGGGATGGCAGCTGGTGTGAAGTATGGAAGAATGGTCAGGGCTTCGGAAATTCGAACCTGGATCTCTCCATAGCTAAACGGTGCGAACACCAGTGTCAGTACAACATAGACAGCCGCAATCAGCGCTGCCTGCACCAGAAACAGGGTACTTTTGTTTTTCATATTCATTTGTCTCCTTTAGTTTTGTTTTACGAGTGGAAGGTCACGAACACTCGGCACATTTATA
>CAVJRB010000387.1:0-2458 GCA_963651655.1 bacterium
GGTATTCGGAACCCATAATATCTTTAAGTTTGCCGAGCTTTTCTATGAGATGGAGAACCGGGACAGCCAGCTGATCGACATCTGGGAAGGCACAGACAAGATCGTGGAAGAGCTTCCTACAGAGCGCAATTACTCTTTCAAATCCGGCGTCAACATCATGTTCGGCTGCAACAATTTCTGCAGCTACTGCATCGTGCCTTATGTGCGAGGCCGTGAGAGAAGCCGTGAGCCGGAGGCCATTGTGAAAGAGATCGAGGCACTGGTGGCAGACGGCGTGACTGAGGTCATGCTTCTTGGACAGAACGTAAACTCCTACGGCAAGACTCTGAAGAATCCGGTAACCTTTGCCCAGCTTCTTGAGAAGGTTGAGGCAATTGGCGGCCTGAAGAGAATCCGCTTCATGACCTCCCACCCGAAGGATCTTTCCGATGAGCTGATCCAGTACATGGGAAAAAGCAGGAAGGTCTGCCATCACCTTCACCTTCCTATGCAGTCCGGCAGCAGCCGTATTCTGAAGGTGATGAACCGTCACTATGACAAGGAGAAATACCTTGGCCTGGTTGAGAAGATCCGTAAGGCAGTGCCGGATATTTCCCTGACTACGGATATTATTGTAGGCTTCCCAGGCGAGACTGAGGAGGATTTCCAGGAAACTCTGGATGTGGTGGAGAAATCCTGCTTTGACACTGCATTTACCTTTATCTATTCCAAGAGAAGCGGCACCCCTGCAGCCAAGATGGAAGACCAGGTGCCGGAGGATGTGGTGAAAGATCGTTTCGACCGTCTTCTGAAACTGGTTCAGGAGAAAGGAAGAGAGGCTTCCTCCAGATTTGAGGGCGAAGTGCAGGAGGTTCTGGTAGAGACCGAGAGCAAGGAGAAGGGCATTTTCACAGGAAGAACCCAGTACAATCTTCTGGTACACTTCCCGGGAACCCCGGATCTTCTGGGCAAATATATCAATGTAAGACTGGATACCTGCAAGGGCTTCTACTATATGGGAACTCAGGTATAATTTGATTGTCTCATAGCAAAAAATCACATAAATTTCCTGGAAATGGTTGCAATTTTGTATAAAATAGTGCAAAATAGAAAGCAACAAACACTCATGGGAAAGGCGGCGCCGTATATGTTGAAAGAACTGTGCGGAAGGTTTTATTCATTACTAAAGAAAGAAGCAGCTCATGAGAACGAACCCCAGCGTATCTTATTTCTCCTTCGGAATATGATGCTGCTTCTTGGATTGTATTTTCTTATATTTCCGGTGGTGATGTGTCTGATCAGTCCGCAGACAAGAGGCTGGATCGGGTATGTGTTTGCAGTGCTGGCAGCGTTGGTTTTTTATGGAACCTACAGGATCCGGGTACATACCAGCGTCATTGTGTGCGTGACACTGCAGCTGGCGTGGGTTGTGATCTTCATCCTGATGTACGGCTGGGACTGCGGCATTCAGCATCTGATGTTTGAAATGCTGGTGCTGGTGTATTTTGCCAGCTATAACTCAGTGGTCTATAAGATTGTGTATACCGTATTTCTGTTTGCCGTGCGTTTTGGGCTGTTCCTTTACTGCAGGGGGCATTTGCCTTATTATGGAATTACAGAGACCGCAACTGTTGTGCTGCAGATTCTGAATATGATCATTTCCTTTGTGCTGATGGCAGTGGTTTGCACCATGTTCAGCTCCAATGTAGAGTCCGCGGAGAAGAAGCTGGTGCTTTACAATGAGCAGCTGAAGAAGCAGGCAGGTACCGACCCGCTGACCGGGCTTTGGAACCGCCGCCAGATGATGCAGTACATCACAGAGAAGCACCAGAAGGATCCCAATATGGCCTTTACCCTGGGAATGGGTGACATTGATTTCTTTAAGAAAATTAATGACAACTGGGGCCATGACTGCGGGGATGCAGTGCTGGTGTGGATCACCAAGCACATGAACCAGGTACTGGGCGAGCATGCCAGGCTTTGCCGCTGGGGCGGAGAAGAGTTTATTTTCTTTTTCCCGGATATGAACGGGGATCAGGTGTGCGAGATCCTGAATGTGCTGCGTATGCGGCTGGATAATGATCCCTTTGACTGGAAGGGAGAGTGGCTGAAGGTGACTATGACCTTTGGCGTTGAGGAGAATGATTTTTCCTCCAGTATTGACACGCTTCTGAAGAACGTGGATGACAAGCTTTATATGGGAAAGAAACAAGGACGAGACCGGGTGATCTATTAAAGACCGCCTGGTCTTTTTTCGTGAGGAGCATGCTGGGTGATGTTGGAGAGACTTGTATGAAATGGTCTCTCTTATTTTCTGGTATTCTTTCTGTACTCGACTGCAGTCATCTGGCAGTGCTTTCGAAAGCTCTGAGCCAGGTAACTCTGAGAGGAAAATCCGGCCAGGTGGGCGATGGTGGAAATGTCGTAGTCCGTATTTTCCAGAAGATCCTTGCACACCTCAATGCGCCTGCGGTTCAGG
>CAVJRB010000388.1:0-2549 GCA_963651655.1 bacterium
ATCATATCCTGTGCTATGCAAAAATCTACTGGATCTGGAACCATACAAACTCTTCCGGGAGTCCCTTTGTTAACAAACAAAATATCTCCTGGGATTGGATGAGCCCTAAACCACGTTTCATAAGTTTTTTGTGTAAGATACCTTACTTTTTCATACACCGGAAAAAGCGTGTTATTTGTAACACAATTTGTTGCAATAAGCTTCCATCCACTATCAGCCGTAGGAACAGTTTTTCCCCTATTATCAACAATAAAAGAGAGCAAATCTGTAATCGGAACTTTTGGACAATCTTCCCATATATTAAATTTCATACCCAATCGCCCCCAGTTTCCTACGGATTTCCTCTTCAAGTTCATGACTCTTAGCAAACATTTCTGAAAGTTCAGATGTCAGCCTATCCATCTTTTCTTCAAAGGGTTCTCCATCATCTTCCTGCTCTTCGATACCTACATAACGACCTGGTGTAAGAATATAATCCTGTTTTTCTATTTCCGCTGTATCAGCTACAGCACAGAACCCCTTCACATCCTCAAGTGATCCATCCACAAATGCCTCATAGGTATCCGAAATCTTCCTGATGTCATCATCCGTAAGTTCACGGAGCTTGCGGCTAACCATTGTTCCCATCTTGCGGGCATCAATGAATAAAGTCTTACCGGATTGTTTCTTTTGCTTATTAATAAACCAGAGCGAAACTGGAATCTGTGTTGTATAAAAAAGCTGTGTCGGCATTGCTACAATGCACTCAACCAAGTCAGCATTGATAATGCTCTTACGGATTTCACCCTCGCCACCTGACTGAGAGGAAAGAGAACCGTTAGCAAGCACCATGCCGATTCTTCCGCCAGGTGCAAGATGATAAATCATATGCTGCAGCCATGCAAAGTTGGCGTTTCCTGCTGGTGGCAGACCATACTGCCAGCGAACGTCCTCTTTCAGTTTATCAGCACCCCAATCCGAAAGGTTAAATGGAGGATTGGCCATAATATAATCTGCACGTAATGTTGGGTGTCGATCATCAAGGAAAGTATCTGCTGCATATGTTCCAAGATCTGGCTCAATACCACGGATTGCAAGATTCATCTGTGCCATTTTCCATGTAGTCGGATTTGAATCCTGACCATAGATGGAAATATTGCTGATATTACCGCTGTGATTCTCTACAAACTTCGCGGACTGAACGAACATACCGCCAGATCCACAGCAAGGATCATACACTCGTCCCCTAAACGGTTTTAATACTTCTACCAAAGTACGTACTACACAGGACGGCGTAAAGAATTCACCGCCACGCTTACCTTCCTGTTCGGCAAACATAGAAAGGCAATACTCATAAGTACGACCCAGAATATCTTTTTCGCTGCCATGTTCGATCATCTGGATGTTGGTGAATAAATCCACCACATCCCCAAGTCTGCGCTTATCAAGCTCTGGACGTGCAAAATTTTTAGGAAGAATATCTTTCAGACGTTTATTCTCTTTTTCAATAGCACGCATAGCATCATCGATAACTGTGCCAATTTCCGGTGTATGTGCTTTTGCAGCTATTGCGCTCCAACGTGCATCCGCTGGCACAAAGAAGATACCTTCCGAAGTATATTCATCGATATCTTCCTCAAATCCATCTCCCTCTTCAACAAGCTCCTTGTACTTATCATCAAATCGATCTGAGATGTATTTCAGGAAAATTAATCCCAAAACTACATTTTTATATTCTGATGCGTCCATGTTGCCACGAAGTACACATGCCGCATCCCATATTTGTTTTTCAAAACCAATATCAGCTGTGTTTTTACCTGCCATTACAACCACACTCCAATCAATTCTTTTACTCTCGTTTGCACATGTAAAACTTTCGCATATTCCATAAGATTCGGTATATTCTTTTTCGGGTCTTTTACATAGCCTTGTACTGCTTTATTAAAAATTTCCCTATCCATCTTGTTTCTATTTCGCAGCACATCGCAAATAGTACGGTCACGGTCATAAATACGGACTTTGTGAGAATCAATTTCACCCTCGGTTTCGCCTAGCGTAACTAGCTCTGACTCTACACGGTATGCCTTTATAAATGGATAATCGATTTTTGTTCGCCGCTTAGAGACATTTTTATCTATTGCAAAGTTCCACTCAGCAGGATTTCTGTCGCTATATCTATAATAGAATAGAGCAGTCTCCATACAGAGCACTGCATCTGGAAACAATCGATTGATAATGACAACTTCGCTTTCTCCATAATCTTGAGTCCAGTGATAATAACCTCGCCTAACTCTTTCAATCAATCCTTCGTCTAAAAGTTGTTTTATATCTGCATAGTATAACTTTGAAGCTGTAAGTTCAGCAGTAGTCATAACATAATTATGGGTGCTAAACAGCATTCTTAATGCATTGTTATCTTTATTCCGAAGCATATTTTCACCTCTATTTAATCGCCCTTAATTATTTCAACGATTGGGTACTTTGCTATATTATATTCGATTTTTCTTTTTCAGTCAATAATAGCAAAGTGAACATTTTTAAATGTATTAATCGGGCAGTTTAGTATAAAA
>CAVJRB010000389.1:0-8295 GCA_963651655.1 bacterium
TTTTGGAGAAACTGTAGTTTTGTCCGCGAACATTGTCACTGGCCCGGCAACTTTAGTCAGCCGGGAACCAGGGGAGCTTGCAACTATTTATCTTCAGGAAGAGCTGACTGTGATCGGAAAGATGGAAACGGCAGCAGATGCAGTCATAGACCTTCCCACAGTAAGCCGCATTCATGCAAAAATCCGAAAACGGGATGGAGAATATTATCTTACAGATCTGAATTCTCGGAACGGAACCTCTGTAAACGGAAAAATGCTAAAGAGTTCCGAAGAATACTGCCTTCAGGATCAGGACGAGGTAGACTTTGCCCAGGCAAGATATGTATTTCTGAAGTAAATGAAGAAACCTTACATTTCCTGCATTTTGTCCAGGATAACCTGCCATAAAAATATTGAGGTATCAGAGAAATTGTGCTATACTTACGTTATTATCAGAAAGTAATAATGCAAGTTCTTATACTATGATAAACTGAAAAATTTTCATCGGGGTGATTGCTTGGAGGAAATAAAAAAAGAACCTGTGACGGTTCTTTTTATACTTCTGAATATACTGATATTTGTGATTGTAGACTTTACAGGCGGCAGTGAGAATACTGCACATATGATCGCATGCGGAGCGGCATATCCGCCGCTGATTCTGAAAGAGGGCGAGACATACAGATTATTTACCTGCATGTTTCTTCACTTTGGAATCTATCACATTGCCAATAATATGCTGGTTCTGTTTGTACTTGGCCAGCGCCTGGAGCCGGTGCTGGGAAAAGTGAAATTTATCCTGGTTTACCTGCTGGGCGGCCTTGGCGGCAATATTTTCTCTCTCCTGATGGAGACCAAAAAGGCTGAATATGCAGTATCAGCCGGCGCATCCGGTGCGGTGTTTGCAGTGATGGGAGCAATGCTCTATGTAGTGATTCGAAGCCGCGGACGCATTCAGGACATTTCTGTACGTCAGATGATGATTATGGCAGGATTTTCCCTGTATTTTGGCTTTACAAGTACTGGCGTGGATAATGCGGCACATGTAGGCGGACTGGTCTGCGGATTTATACTGGCAGCTCTTTTATATCATCCGGGAAAAGTTTCCGGCAGAAGAATATGAAATTCACTTCCCTGGCCGGGAGTGCTTTCTACCTGAATGCTTCCGCCATGTGCCTGTATGATCTGCCTGGTGATTGCCAGACCAAGCCCGGTTCCATTTTCCTTAAAGGTTACAAACGGCTGGAAGATCTGGTCAAGCTGATTTCCTGCTATGCCGCATCCATTGTCCTTTATGGAAATGTGAATACAGCCTTCCTGCAAGGCCGCATGGAAAGATATTTTTCCACCAGGAAGTGAAACGGCTTCGGAAGCATTTCGCAGCAGATTCAGAAGGGCCTGCTTCAATTTTACCTGATCAATGAAAATGGCAGGCAGTGTGTCCGGAATCTGAACATCCAGTGCAATTCCCAGATACTCACATGTGGGACGGATGCTGGAAATAAGCGAGGAAAGATACCTGTGGAAATCTGTTTTGCGGGGCATAAGCCTGTCAGCATTATTATACTCAGAAAGACTGTTTAAAAGTATTTTTGTGTATTCCAGATTATCCATAATATCATTCCAGTAACGGTAGGAAGCAACCTCTGGATGTGTTTCCTCGATCATCTGAAGCTCACTGTTGATCAGGGAAATGGGATTGCGGATTTCATGAGAAAATCTGGAAAGAAGCAGACGGGATTCATCTGGTTCCTTTAATGTATTGTTCTGCATAAGATCACCTCATGGGAAGTGTAACATCAGTGTAAAAAAATGACAAACAAAATCGTACTGAAAAAATCGACAATACTCGACAACGAAAAACTATAAAATTTTTTTAATAAAAAATGTGATTTTAGCTATTCACAAACGTATTATTTATATATCTTTTTTGGGAGGAAAAGACTATGGAAAATTGTATTTTTTGTAAAATCGCAAACGGAGAAATTCCAGCAGCAACCTTATACGAGGATGAAGATTTCAGAGTAATTCTGGATCTGGGCCCGGCAAGCAAGGGACATGCACTGATCCTGCCGAAGGCACATGCTGCCAACATCTATGAAATTTCAGATGAAATGGCTGCCAAGGTAATGGTTCTGGCAAAGAAAATGGCTACGAAGATGACAGATGCACTGGGCTGCGACGGCTTTAACATTGTTCAGAACAATGGTGAGCAGGCAGGACAGACTGTCTTTCATTTTCACATGCATCTGATTCCAAGATATAAGGGCGACAAGGTTGGAATTGCCTGGGAACCAGGAACATTAACTGACGAAATGAAAAATGAGATTCTGGAAAAAATGAACTGCTGATCAGGACAAGGTACGAGAGATGAATAGTGAAGAATTCAGAGCTTTTTATAGGCGTTACTATGATGTCTCAGTTAAACTTGCAAGCAGAATTGTACAGAGTCATTTTACAGCGGAGGATGTTACACAGGAAGTATTTTTATATTTTTACAGAATCAAAGACAGACTTGATATGTCCAGCGAGAGAAAACTGTATTCGCTGGTAGTCACGGAAACAACCAATAAAGGCAGAGATTATCTCAGAAAATCTTATGTGAAGCGGGAAGTAATGTTTGATAATGAAGTGTCTGAACTGCAATATAAAAGTGTGGAAAGCGCAGAAGCAGCATTGCTCGGTATGGAGAAGGCACAGTATATCACCATGGCATTTGAGAATCTCCATCAGAAGAATCCAGTGAATTATGAAATTTTTATGAGGGTGGTCATGCTTGACATTTCCACTGATGAAGTTGCACGGGAGTTTGGATATACAAGAAACAATGTTAACAACAGAGTCCTCAGAGCCAAGAAATGGCTTTTGGAAGAGCTTGCAAGACTGGACAAAGAATAATTTGACTGAAAAAGCATACCTCTGCAGGATTGCAGAGGTATGCAGTAACAATCAGGAACGGGTACATTCTTCAATTAACTCAACAATATGCTGAATGGAATTCAGATTTTTACCTGCGGACATAGCCGAAATATATTTGTCACGATCCAGATAGAGCCTGTGGATTGCTTCCATCAGAGTGGATTCCGTAATTTCCTCTTCTTCAAGAACCATGCTGTAGCCCTGGCGCTCGAAGGAACGGGCATTGAGAATCTGGTCACCACGGCTTGCCTTTGCAGATAACGGAATCAGGAGATTTGGTTTTGAAAGTGCGGCAAGTTCACAGATTGCGTTAGCTCCTGCACGGGAGATCACTACATCTGCCAGTGCAAACATGTCAGGAAGCTGTTCCTGTACATATTCGTACTGCACATAACCTGTCATTTGGATACTTTCATCCATTTTTCCCTTACCACAAATATGAATAACCTGGAATTCTTTCAGAAGTTCAGGAAGAATTTTCCGTACATTTTCATTTACAGAAGCAGCACCGAGACTGCCGCCGATTACAAGCAGAACCGGCTTCTCGGAAGTGAAGCCGCAATATGCGCGGGCGCGTTCCTTGTCTCCGTGAAGAAGCTCCTGGCGGATAGGCGTTCCGGTAAGGACTGCCTTATCTTTGGGAAGACTGTTTACTGTTTCCGGGAAGTTGCAGCAGATTTTTGAAGCTGAAGAAAGACACAGCTTGTTTGCAAGACCCGGCGTCATGTCGGATTCATGAATAATCGCTGGAATGTGACGTTTTCCTGCTGCGATTACTACAGGGACGGTTACAAATCCGCCCTTTGAGAAAACCACATCAGGCTTCAGCGTTTTCATAAGTTTTTTTGCCTGAAAATAACCTTTCAGAACGCGGAATGGATCTGAAAAGTTTTTCCAGTCAAAGTAGCGTCTTAATTTACCGGAAGCAATTCCGTAGTAGGGAATTCCAAGCTCCTCGATCAGTTTTTTTTCAATACCATCGTAGGAGCCGATGTAAGAGATTTCATAACCTTTTTCCTTTAAAGCAGGAATCAGGGCAATATTCGGGGTAACATGTCCGGCTGTACCACCGCCGGTAAGGATAATATGTTTCATAGGATCCTCCTGAATAACATTTTTATTTTATAAATATGAACCCTTGCAGTGGAATTGTCAAGAAAAGAAAAAAATCTGGGAGAAAATAATGAGTAAAGAAATAAAGGATGAGGAAGTAGATAAGCTGTTGGAAGATGAGCTGTTCCGGGAGGCTAAGATGATAGAGAAAAGCCTTCTGGGAGACCATGCAGATGAGCCTTCAGTCTCTGATGAAGAAATTGATAAGGCTTATGAAAGGTTTATGCAGCGCGTAAAAAAAGAAGGCCTGCAAAAAGAAAACGGCCAGGATACACAGACAGCAGAAATTGTGAAGTTTCCCGGATCACGGGGGATGGATAAATGGGAAAGAGAATTAGAAGAGATTGGCAGAACTGTGGATGATTCCTGGGATGATCAGGATCCTGTTCAGGAAGAGAACAATTTTGTCAATGAGCTTTCGAATATGATACATCCCATTGAAATTGAGAAACCAAAGCCATGGTACAAGCTTGCAAAAGCGTCTGGCTTTATCCTTCTTGCAGCAATCGGTCTTCTTGCAGGAAGTATGGCGAGCCAGGCGGATAATGCGAAATTTGTCAGTACTATTGAGCATATTATAGATCATAACACTATGCCGTGAAGGCTGGCTGAAAAATAAATAAAGTTCTGGGTAAAAGGGGGAATCTGCATGAAGATCACTTTTATTGGAGCAACACATGAGGTTACCGGAAGCTGCTATTATCTGGAAGCAGCCGGAAAAAAGTTTCTGGTAGACTGCGGAATGGAACAGGGTCCTAATTACTACGAAAATAAGGATATTCCTGTGCCGCCGGGAGATCTGGATTTTGTTCTTCTGACGCATGCACATATGGACCATTCCGGCAATCTTCCTGCAATTTACGCAAAAGGATTTAAGGGACCGATCTATGCCACTGAAGCAACCTGCAATCTTTGCGACATTATGCTCCGTGACAGTGCCCATATCCAGATGTTTGAGGCCGAATGGCGCAACCGTAAGGCGAAGCGCCAGGGGAAACCGGAGTTTGTTCCGGCTTATACCATGGAAGATGCCATGGGCGTGATCCGAAACTTTGTAGGCTGTCCTTATGAAAAGGGAATCATTCTTGGAGAGGGTCTGCGGGTAAAATTTATTGACGCAGGTCATCTTCTTGGTTCCAGCAGCATCGAAGTGAATATTCAGGAAGATGGGGTGGAAAAGACCATTGTATTTTCCGGAGACATTGGAAATAAAAACCAGCCTTTGATAAAAGATCCGGTTTATTTCAAAAAAGCGGATTATGTGGTGATGGAGTCCACATATGGGGACAGAAGTCACGGAGAGCGGCCTGATTATGTAAGGCTTCTTGCCGACATTATCCAGGAGACTTTTGACAGAGGCGGAAATGTTGTGATTCCGTCCTTCGCAGTGGGAAGAACCCAGGAAATGCTGTATTTCATCCGACAGATCAAAGCAGAGAATTTGGTTCACGGTCATGGGAATTTCAAGGTATTTGTTGACAGTCCCCTTGCGAATGAGGCAACCAATATTTTTGGAATGCATAAGTATGACTGCTTCGATGAAGAAGCCATGGAACTGATCAATAAAGGAATCAATCCCATCAGTTTTCCGGGACTGAAAATTTCTGTTACCAGTGAAGATTCCAGGGCAATCAACTTTGATGAGGACTGCAAGGTAATTATATCCGCCAGCGGAATGTGTGATGCGGGCAGAATTAAGCATCATTTGAAACACAATCTGTGGAGGGAAGACAGTACCATTCTGTTTGTGGGATATCAGGCAGAGGGAACGGCAGGACGTGCACTGATCGAAGGGGCAACGGAGATCAAGCTGTTCGGTGAGCCGGTTCATGTGGCGGCGAAGATCTGCAGGATGCCTGGAATCAGCGGTCATGCTGATGTAAATGGTTTAATTGACTGGATCAAGGCATTCGAAGAAAAACCACAGAAAGTCTTTGTTACCCATGGAGAAGACAGTGTAACAGAAGTATTTTCCGCAAGACTGCGGGATGAAATGGGATACGATGCCTATGCACCGTTTAGCGGAACGGAATTTGACCTGGCTACAGGGGAATTTCTGTACGAGGCGCAGGGAATCCGCATCCAGAAGCCTTCCGCAGTTCAGAAAGCTTCCAAAGCTGCAAGGGCATACAATAAGCTTCTTGCCCTTGGACACCGTCTGTTGTCTGTTATCCGTAAGAACGAAGGATGCCCTAATAAAGACCTGGAGAAATTTTCCAGAGAAGTTCAATCCCTGTGCGACAAGTGGGACAGAACGGATATCTGATTTTTATTTGCAAATTAATCCTGCCGATGCAGACAGCGAATCTATGAAATGTAAAAATGCCCCGGGGAAATCCCGGGGCAAAAAATACAAAACTTAAATTAGGAAAGTGCCTCTTTTAAAGCTGTTGCAAGCTGGTCTGGACATGAAGTTGGTCTGCGGCCGCACTGGATTCCCTCCAGACGTGCGATAACTTCCTTAGCCGGCATGCCTTCTACAAGCTTTGCTACACCCTGAGTGTTTCCAGAGCAGCCACCGATAAATTTCACATTGTGAACCTTCTGTTCATCATCAAGATCATACTGGATTGCCATAGAGCAAACACCTTTTGTCTTATATTCCATTGATTTTTCCTCCAATTGTTTTTTATAAAATAACAGGATCGGATCAGTTTCTGATCCAGCTATTATTATAGCAGAACATAATATAAGTTTCCATTCTAAATTTAAGTTGGATATAAGGGGAAGTTTTGTTATAATAAAGAAGAATCAAGAGGTAAAAGGCTGCTGGTTAATTTGTGACAGCGGCAATAAATGTTAAATTATATTTACAACAGGAGAATACAAAATGAAAAGCATAGGTATTATCGGGGCAATGGAAGAAGAAGTTGCCATTTTAAAAGAAAAAATGGAAGATGTGAGAATTATCAAGAAAGCTTCCATGGATTTTTATGAGGGAACTCTGGCTGGAAGAAAAGCCGTTGTAGTGCGTTCCGGAATTGGCAAGGTAAATGCCGGAATCTGTGCGCAGATTCTTGCTGACGTATTTTCAGTAGAAGCAATCATCAACACAGGAATCGCAGGAAGCCTGAATAAGGACATCAATATTGGGGACATTGTTCTCTCTACAGATGTTGTGCAGCACGACATGGATGCTACCGGATTCGGATATCGCAAAGGCCAGATTCCACAGATGCCGGTATTTTATTTCGCAGCAGATGAGAAGCTTCGCCAGTTAGCAGCAGAGGTATGCCGCGAGGTGAACCCGGATATCCAGGTATTTGAGGGAAGAATTGCATCCGGTGATCAGTTTGTCTGCGACCAGGGCGTGAAGGACGGCATTGTATCTGAGTTTGCCGCATACGCAACCGAGATGGAAGGTGCTGCCATTGGACAGGCTGCTTATCTCAATGAGATTCCATTTCTTGTGATCCGCGCCATTTCTGACAAGGCAGACGGAAGTGCGCAGATGGATTACAGCGAATTTGAGAAAAAAGCAATCGAGCACAGCGTGAAGCTGACTTTGAATATGCTTGCAAGACTTGCATAATTAACGCCTGCCGGGAATGCTGCATATACTGGAAGTGAAATGGAAAAGGAATCAGAATGCTGATATGATATATAAAGATTTTTATCCATTTTACGCGAGCTATGCCAATCCCATGCTTTACAGAGGGGAGAAGGAACAGGAAGAAGAGTTTTCCCTGATGAAATCTTATTATCCGGAGACTGCCAGAAGGATTCAGGAGAAAGTGGAAGAAGAATGTGATCTTCTGGATTATGAGGGCAGCAGGCTGTACGATGAACATCCGGACCGCTACATGCTGTATCATCTTGGCAGGAAGATCATGGATGATGTGAGCCCACAGGCAGGTATGGAAGCTATGTCAGAGGGTCTTCTGGAGGATCTTGTGCAGGTGCTTTTATTTCACGAAATATCCCGCAGACGGTGCCGGAGACGCAGATGCCGGGGCTGGTATTAAAAGAAGGAAGCCCTGACGAAGCAAAATATGACAACAGAATTTTACAATAGATATAGTGGAAGCTTTATAATAAAAAGATGAAAACAATAGACGAATATTTAGACGAACAGATCAATGAGCAGTTATGCCAGGCCGTATTAAGCGGAAGCAAAGGAGAAGGGCCTTCCAAAGCGAAGATACGTCCTGTAGAAATCAAAGGACAGGTGGTTTACCAGGTCTCTGAGACCGTTGGAACGAAAGTACTTCACAGGAATTATCACCGCGAGGAACTGATACAGTACCTGAAAGAGGGACTGCAGCATCATTTTTCACAGCTTCAGTC
>CAVJRB010000390.1:0-4451 GCA_963651655.1 bacterium
CGGATATCATTCGGTGTCTGCTCCGGACGATAAGGAATTCCAATTCCGCCGGAAAGGTTGATAAACTTAATATGTGCTCCCGTCTCCTTCTGAAGCTTGACAGCAAGCTCGAACATTACCTTTGCAAGCATTGGATAATATTCGTTGGTTACGGTATTGCTGGCAAGAAATGCGTGGATACCGAACTCCTTTGCCCCCTTGCTCTTCAGAATACGGAAAGCATCAAAAATCTGCTCAGTGGTCATACCGTATTTCGCATCCCCAGGATTATCCATAATATCATTGCTGATCTTGAATACTCCGCCCGGGTTATAACGGCAGCTGATGATCTCCGGGATCTTACCGACTGCTTTCTCTACGCTCTCAATATGAGTGATATCATCCAGGTTGATGATTCCGCCGATCTCATCTGCATACTTGAACTCTTTATCCGGAGTATCGTTGGAGGAAAACATAATGTCTCCCTTCTTGCAGCCGATTGCCTTGGAAAGCATCAGCTCTGTCATGGAAGAACAGTCACATCCGCAGCCATATTCCTGCAGGATCTTGATCAGAAATGGATTGGGCGTTGCCTTTACAGCAAAGAATTCCTTGAATCCCTTATTCCATGCAAATGCTTCTTTCAGTGCCTTGGCATTCTCACGGATTCCTTTCTCATCATAGAGATGAAAAGGGGTAGGATATTTCTGGGCAATTTCCTGAACCTTCTCCAGTGTCACAAAAGGTGTCTTTTTCATAATGTTTTCTCCTCGTTTGTAAAAAATAGATTGCGCTTAACAGGTTGTTATTTGGCTTCGATCACGTGAAGCATATTGGTAACAGCACCCTCTCTGGTCATATTGGTAGCCGGATCCCCAACTGTAAATACGATCAGATCTCCCTTCTTCGCCAGCCGCTTTCTGCGGACAACGCTCATGGCTTGGGAAATAATATGCTCTGTGGAATCCTTCTCGTATCCTTTCAGCGGAATTACACCCCAAACCAACTGCAGTCTGTGCAGTACCGTATCATTGGGGGTAACTGCATAGATGGGAACGTCCGGGCGGAAATTGGAAATCAGTCTGGCAGTTCTGCCGCCAAAGGTAGGCGTCACAATGGCCTTCACTTTCAGGTCTCTTGCAGTCTGCACCGCAGCAAGTCCCACAGCACTGGAAACACGGCTCTCACCGCACATGTTGCGGTCATGGGTATAAGACTCATAATTCAGATGAGGCTCTGTATTCTGCGCGATCTCCACCATCATTTTCAGTGATTCCAGCGGATATTTGCCGGCTGCGGTCTCACCGGAAAGCATAATCGCATCTGTACCGTCATAAATAGCATTGGCAACATCTGCAACCTCTGCTCTTGTAGGACGTGGATTACGGATCATGGAGTCCAGCATCTGTGTGGCTGTGATAACCGGAACATAATTCTCATTGCATTTGCGGATGATCATCTTCTGGATGTAAGGAACTTCACTTGGGGGAATCTCCACTCCAAGGTCACCTCTGGCAACCATAATTCCATCTGCTGCCTTGATGATCTCGTCAATATTCTCAACACCTTCTGCATTCTCGATCTTGGCAATGATACCGATATCATGGCCGCCATTTTCATCCAGAAGCTGTCTGATTTCCTTAATTGCCTTGGCATCACGGACAAAGGAGGCTGCAATATAGTCAAACTCCTGCTGGATTCCAAATAAAATATCGTCCTTATCCTGCTCTGTGATTCCCGGAAGCTTCACCTTCACGTAAGGGACATTGATTCCCTTGCGCTCTCCAAGCTCACCGCCGTTTAAGACACGACAGACAATATCACCGTTTTTGATATTCTCAATTTCCAGCTCGATCAGACCGTCATCGATCAGGATCCTGCCGCCCTTTTTCACATCCTTATAAAGGTTCTCGTATGTGATGGCAACATGGGTCTCATCTCCCTCGATATCCCCTGTGGTAAGCGTAAACTCGCTTCCCGTCTCCAGGGTAACCTTCTTATGGTCCTTCAGAAGCTTGGTACGGATCTCCGGTCCCTTGGTATCAAGAAGCATGGCAACGGGAAGATTCAGCTCTTCCCGCAGGTTCTTGATCATATCCACTCTTCCCCTGTGTTCCTCGTGGGAACCGTGGGAAAAGTTGAAACGGGCAATATCCATTCCGGCACGCATCATGGCTTTCAAAACCGTTTTCTTACTGGAGGCCGGTCCCAGAGTACAGATAATTTTTGTTCTCTTCATAGCATTCAATCCCTCTGTCTGTAATAGTTTGGAACAAAGCTTTCGTTCCGTCTTATTTCACATGTGTATGAGTAAAAAGATGGTCCTGGCAGTACTCATAATTTCCATTGCATCTGGAACAGAAACGAAATTCCAGATTGGGGTCATCCAGCTCGGTACGTCCGCAGATTGCGCACTTGTGCTTGGTCACTGTACCGCCGGATTTCGCCCGTCCCTGAGGCTCCATTGCTCTGCGAAATTCATTTCTCCTGTGGACTTCCTTGGGGTTATACCGACTGAAATCCTTGCTTCCCAAATAAAAAATAATGAAGTTCAACAGTGAAGCCACAATGGGGATCACCAGATACCATGCACCTGTCATAATGTACTGAATCATTTCATATGCAACAATTACCACATAGAAAATCGCCATCCACTTCATTTTCACCGGAATGATGAACATAAGAAGAACGGACATATCCGGATAGCACATTGCATATGCCAGGAATGTGGACAAGCTGATGTAGTAAGTAGAAAATACGCTTCCGATCAGAACATTTCCTCCAAGAAGGAAGTATAAAACAAACGCGCCTATAATCGTAAACAGGATTCCGGAAAAAATATACAGGGTATATTTAAAGGTACCGATAGTGCGCTCCAGTGAAGTTCCGATTGGATAATAAAAGAACAAAATTGCAATTGCGAACCAGATCACGCTTGCGCTGCTGGGCGGATACAAAACCCATGTCACCAGTCTCCAGATCTGTCCCCGCAGGATATATGCCGGTTCCAGGCTCAGCCAGTTCAGAAGGCTTGGATTTATGATCATAAGCGCATAGCCGATCACATAGCAGACTACAATGTAAACCGTAAGATTCGGAATGCCGAACCTTCCATATTTGCGTTCCCACTTGTCAATGAATTTCATGTAATCCTCTTTTCTTCTAATAGATTTCGACTAGAAAAATTTCTTCTTGGACAGAATCACAGCCGCCACAATGCTTACCAGCACGGACAGCAGAATTACCACTAAAAATCCCCATTTATCCGCAGAAAACGGCATTCCGGCAGGACTTAGGTTCATGCCGTAGGCACTGAACACGATAGTCGGAATGCTCATGACGATGGTAATGACGGACAGAACCTTCATGACAACGTTCAGGTTATTGGAAATAACCGATGCAAAGGTTCCTGTCATGCTGCTTAAGATTCCACTGTATATGTTCGCCATCTCAATGGCCTGCTTGTTCTCGATGATAACATCCTCCAGAAGATCTGTGTCCTCCGGATACTGCTTGATGCTCTCCACCTTCAGAAGCTTCTCCAGCACAACCTCGTTGGAACGAAGGGAAGTGGTAAAGTATACCAGGGATTTCTCCAGTTCCAGAAGCTCCAGCAGTTCCTGATTCCTGGTGGACATATGAAGCTTCTCCTCCACCTGCTCGCTCTTCTTATCTATGATTCGCAGATAATGAAGGTACATCGTGGCATTGCGGTACAGAATCTGCAGGATAAACCGGGTCTTCATGTAGGTAAAGAAATTCCGCACCCTTCCTTCCATGAACCGGGTAAGCACCTGGGTGTCCTCCAGGCATACGGTAATGATCATTTTCCTGGTAACAATAATGCCAAGAGGGATGGTACCGTACCAGTCTTTATCATTACGCTCCTCGATCATAGGAACATCCACAAGGATCAGGGTATAATTATCTTCTACCTCAATACGGGAACGCTCTTCTTCATCAAGAGGTGCCCGAAGGTCATCTGCTTCGATTCCGAATCGCTCGGACATCTCAAAGATCTCGGTTGCAGTGGGATTGGTCATGGCGATCCAGCAATCCTCCTGTGGCTCCTGGATCTCGTGGATGGCCCCCTCTATCGTCTTGAAAATCCTTACCACAATCTGCACTCCTTCCATCATCATGTTTCTACAAAAATACAAAACCATTATAATTTGTACAGGAAATTTTGTCAATTCTAATAGATTCGGTTTACAAATTTTTTGCATTTCGCTATAATGTCTTTAAAGATACATTCGCACATTACTCTGATACAGTCAGAAAAAGAAAGGATCTAATGCCTATGAGCCAGTCAACATTTGGAAAAAAATTTACAGTAACCACCTGGGGGGAATCTCACGGGAAGGCACTGGGCGCAGTTGTGGACGGCGTGCCGGCAGGCCTTTTCCTTACAGAGGCCGATATTCAGGTTTACTTAGACCGCAGGAAACCGGGACAGAGCCGCTATACCACAG
>CAVJRB010000391.1:0-6711 GCA_963651655.1 bacterium
AAGCATCAATTACATTTTTATGAGCGAATATCTATAGCTGTGTTCACTTTTTGACATCAAAACAACCGTAGGGAACATTAGCATGGCCTACATGTGCAGTCTGGCCCGCACCGCTTTCTTCCCATTGATTTTCCGGATCAAAGATTCCATCGGAGGTAATCGTTATGCCTCCTGCAGAAAAGATTCCTTGTTCTGCGATTGAGAGTGCTGTACCAGCAACATTTTTCTCTCCCATTGTTGTTTTTGTAGTCACGGCCAAACCGCTGTTGGCAAATGTACTACATCCGGTCAAAAGACCAAAGGCATTTGCACAGCATAGCATAAATGCTTTCAATTTTTTGTTTCTCATTTTATCACTTCTCCTTAAAGATTAGATTTTTTATTTATCCAAAAGCCATTCAATAGCTTCAAAAGCATTGACATGACATAACCAAACAATACAAACAGTGCCATCACAGAAAGATAGTCCACCAGAAACCAGATTACAGATTCAGAGTAATCTACGAACACGAAATGGCTTTTCAAGAGTAGGTAAAGCCCCACATCTCGGCGGGCGAAAGCAAAGGCTCCGTAAGAAGCAAGCAAATATTCGGCAAAACGGAGCATCCATGTACGTATTTTATTGGGCTGCAGGTGCTTACTGGCTATATTCAAAAGCATACTACAGTGCATTCCCAAATGCAGGCTCATCAGCACAAAGCCCCAGAATGCTGAGAGAATATGAAGTTTCCCGGCAACTTCATAGCCACCGTGCTGAGGAAGAAGGGCAAACACATGGCGTGAGAGTACGATACCACTGGCCATAGAGAGAATCATGCATAGGGTTATCAATCCTGCCAGCACAGTCTGAACGATGCGTAAGGGCGTGTAGCGACCATGCAGCAACGCCATAATCCACCTCTTATTCAAAGCATGATGTACCACGAACAGGACAAACATCCCCATACCAATCCATTCATGAGCCACCTCACCCACAAGACCGTATGCCATCAAAAGCAACATGGATACCGACATAGCCGCATCCACGGCGATTTTTATTTTGAAAATTGCTTTCATGCCCTCATCCTTTGCTGTGTGAGATTATCCAATTCAGGTTATCAGGGTCATCAAAGACTACGTTTGCACCACCGTGATAATTATAAATCCCCATTTCGTTAAAGAAAGTGTTTCCAGGTGTTTCAATGCGCAGAACTTTATTGATATAGGCATCGCTGTAGCCCATATTTTCATAGGCTCTATGTAGCTTTTCGTAAGCTGAGCGAGCCTTGGCGCTGCCGTAATACTCGTCTCCCTCGGCCATATAAATGTAGACCGCCACACCATTCTCCGCAATTGGTGTATAATCGCCGTCCCACTGTGAGGCACCGTGGAGATAGGCTGCATACAAATCAGGACGCATAGAGATGGCACGCGACATGGTCTCTCCTCCTGCAGAATACCCTGCAGCATAGATCCGGCTGGTATCCACGTCAAAATTGTCGATGAAATACTCTGTCAGTTCAATGGCTTGACGGGCAGATTTTTCGCCCCAATCTGTGAGCTGTGCAGAGACTACAATCATCTCAGTGTCCAGCTTTGTCCATGATGTGAAGCCGCTCCAGCTCAGGTTGCGGCCGGAAGAATTCTCGCCGAACCACATCATGTCATAGCCCGGCATAACGACCATCAGCGGGAACCTGCTTCTACCGTCATAACTCTGTGGCAGATAATAGCTGTAATGAATATCGCCATCAGAGCCGGAGAGAATTTGCTCTGTGAATAAGCCATCTTGAAGTGGCTTCCATGGTTCTTTAGTCGTATTAGCTCTCGCTGCTGTCTTACCAACTACGCACCCCGTAAAAGCCAATATCAAAATAAGTGCCAGAGCAAGGGGAAGAGAGTGTTTCACTTCTGTTCCTCCACAGGAGGAACCATTTGGGCATACTTTTCGAGTAATTCCGGGGTGCTGGTATAGTAGCGCACATTCTTATTGAGGCCAGCTATCTCTATCATTTCATCTTCTGTCAAAGTAAAATCGAAAAGGTCAAAATTGGATTTGATGTGCTCTGGATTCTTGGAGCCTGGAATAACAATGTTGCCGCTCTGGATATGCCAGCGAAGGATAATCTGTGGCACTGATTTACCGTACTTCTGAGCAAGCTGGGTAAACAGTGACTCCTGAAGAAGAGTTTTGTCACCGTGACCCAGTGGATACCACGCCTGTGGCACAATGTCTTTCTCTTTCAGAAAGACCTTCAATTCCGGCTCCTGATTGTAGGGATGCAGTTCTGTCTGTAAGACTGTGGGCTTCACATTACAGATAGATAAAATTTCTTCAACCTGCTGTTTATTGAAGTTGGACAGGCCTATAGCACGAACCTTGCCCTCCTTGTATGCCTTTTCCATCTGTCGGTACCCTTTTATATAGTTGCCTGCAGGCTGATGAATGAGCAGCAGATCAATATAAGGGGTATCCAGACGAAGAAGAGTCTTGTCCACAGCATCCTGCTCTTCATAGAAGCTGGGCCACAGCTTAGT
The DNA here is from genome assembly GCA_963651655.1 of bacterium. GTDB lineage: Bacteria > Bacillota > Clostridia > Lachnospirales > Lachnospiraceae > Blautia_A. Next base: position 2,518 of record CAVJRB010000391.1, read on the forward strand.
TTCCAAAAAGATTTCCTCCCTCTTTAAGCCAGATTTCTTCATAGCGCGTCCGACTGCCCTTTCATTCACGTAGGCATTTGCCGTGTCAATCAGACGATAGCCAAACTCTAAAGCATTGACAGTTGAGTTCTCCGCCTCATCCGGAGTCAAAAGAAATGTTCCAATACCTGCCACAGGCATTTTCACGCCGTTATTAAGATTTACATATTCCATAAAAATTACTCCTTAAATTGTTTTGCTAAGCTTTTCAGCTTCGCGTTCATGAAGGCAGTTTTGTAAAAACCTCTTACTTATAAGATTTTTGATAAATACTTACGCAATCCTCGTCTGAAAGAGGACAAGGATCGTTTAAGAAATTGAGACCAAGGGTATTGCGGGCATTCTGTGCCATCTTGAGAAATTCGGACGGATCAATACCGTACTCGGACATTTTCAAATTCTCTACACCACAATCCTCCTGCAGCTTAACTAGGGAAGTGATAAAATCTTCCGGTTTATCTGCATTTTCCATACCCATAAGCTTTGCCATTTCAATAAAACGGTCGTCGCAGACATGTTTATCCAAAAAATGACTGTAATAAGCCTTGGAAATCATAATCAAGCCTGCGCCATGTGGCAGCTTTTCATGATAGGCCGACATTGCATGCTCCAAAGGATGGGCACTGGTGCAGGAACCAATTGCCATCTGAATGCCGGATAGATAACTACCTAATGCCACTGCTGTCATTGCGTCTTTGTTTCCCGGTTCACGGATTGAAGTAACCAAATTGAGAGATACATTCCGGATTGCTTCGGTGGCAACCATCTTACTGAACTCGTTTCTGGAAGCAGAGATATAGCCCTCCGTAGAATGGAACAGTGCATCAAATCCCTGATATGCCTTAAATGAGGCAGGCACGCTCATCATAAGCTCCGGGTCAATGATTGCAAGAACAGGATAAGCCCCAGGGCCAAAGACCCCGGTCTTTTCATTAGTTTCCGGATTAGTGATAACACCGCCACCATCCGTTTCAGAACCTGTTCCAGCCGTGGTGGTAATTGCTACAATTGGCAGGCTGGGGTTTTGGAAAGACTGTTTCTTCCCACTGCCAAACATTACATAGTCCCATAGATCACCACCGTTGGTAGCCATAAGTCCAATCGCTTTAGAAGCATCCATCACACTGCCGCCACCTAGGGCCACAATAAAATCACAACCATTTTCACGAGCAAAGCGTCCGCCTTCCTCTACTATCGGCTTTGTGGGATTTGCTGCCACCTTGTCAAAGATAATATACTCAACTTTTGCCATCTTCAACTCATTTTCCAGTCTATCCAGATAGCCGTTGGTGCGAATCGATTTTCCGTTGGAAATGACGAGAAGCGCCTTCTTTCCATGAACGACACCCCTCGGCGTGTTGATCTGTGTATGCAGTTCATTCAGTTTGCCCTCTCCAAATAAAGCAGTTGTGGGTAAAGAAAAAGTAAACATTATAAGGCCTCCTATATCCTTTATTTCAATTTTTTGTATTCATCTTCGCTGACTTATAAACTCCAATCCTACGGCATTACATCTCCAGTCCTCTGACCCAGGACTGCACATTAGAGCTAGAAGCACGGGAGGAGAACCGCTGCCCATCCTGCCAGTTGCCACTTCCGGCCATCTCAGAAAGAAGGCTCCCACTTCGTCCCATGCCAGAGGAGGAAGAGGTGGCAAATGGAATGACTGTCTTTCCGGTAAAATCATTATTCTTGATGAAATTGTTTACCGGCCAGGCAGCAATGCCCCACCAGATGGGATAGCCAATGAAAACAGTATCGTACTCATCCCAATTATCTGGAGTGATTTTTTTGAGTTCCACATTTCTGAGGCTCTCATCATTGTGCTCTCTTGTAACACGAGAGGATGCATTCGTCCAGTTAAGGTCTGCACTCGTATAAGGCGTAACCGGCTCGATACTAAATAGATCTCCATCCGTCTCAGCTGCAATGTACTCTGCAACTCTTTGAGTACTGCCTGTGGCAGAGTAATAGACAACAAGAACCTTCTTACCTATGCTCTGACTTGGCTGACTCACTTCATTTGCCCCACTACAAGCAACTGAAAAGAGAGAGAGTAACAGCGTCATACTTGAAAACAAAAATTTTTTCATTTTTAACTCCTTGACACCCCGTCTGAAGGATGACAGAATGAATGTAACAGCCGGTAGTTACTACCGTGCAATACCTTTTCTTACTTTTTTTGGAGAATTTTTATGTACTCAATGAAAGAAGCATGCAAAATGACGAATATGAGCTATGAGAACTTGAAGTTTTATTGCAACGAAGGCCTAGTCCCCAATGTCAAAAGAGACAAGAACAACTACAGAGTTTTCAGCGATAACGATATCAAATGGGTACAAAGCTTGGTCTGCCTCAAGCGCTGCGGAATGACTATTGCTGAGATGAAGGAATATCTTGAGCTCTGTCTCAAAGGAGAAAGTTCCATCCCAGAAAGAAAGGTGATACTGGCAAAAAAAAGAAAAGTTCTCCTTAAGGAAAAGAAAGAAATTGAGGACTCGTTGGCATTCATCGACTGGAAGGAAAACTTCTATAACGATGTACTCTCAGGAAAGACGAAGTATTTTAGCAATCTAATCTCAACCTAAATCTTAGCTTCTCTTTCTAATTCAAGAAGATATTTATCATAATCTGACATAAATAATCTGTCTTGAACAATGCGGTATTTTTCAAATTCGGTCTCAGCTTTTGCTTTTGCAATCTCTGCCGTAATCTTACCTGCATTCTAATGCTCTTCACGGTCAGCTGCAGATTATAGTGCTTGGTATCTCGTGTAAACTGACGGAGACCTTAGGTTGGAACTATCTGGCGGATGCCATTCAAACTCTAGAGCAACATTGAGATAGATGTATAGTACAGAGAAAAACCCATTTATGTAGATACTACCCCTTTGTTTAGATGAGTAGACTGTTTGGATCCAATAAAAATTCTTTCAACCCCATCACCAAATAACCATTTTCGTCATACCTAGGTTTCATACTCCTATCAACAATAATAAGTTTCTTGAAAGAATCCATAGTGTGTTCAAATGACATTGTTTCCTGCTCATACTTTTCCTTATCAGGAATTGCAAAAGCTGACTGGATATAATATTTTTTGCTTCCTAAAGTAGCTATAAAATCAATCTCCCGTTGAAAACGAACTTCTTTCCCTCCTACAGCTCTTTCTCTTGTTTCCACTGTTCCAACATCGACCTGGTATCCTCTAAACCTTAATTCGTTATAGATGATATTTTCCATAATATGAGGCCCTTCAATTTGCCTAAAAGCTAACCTCGCATTCCTAAGTCCTATATCCTCAAAGTATATTTTATAAGGGGTGCCAATATATTTTCTGCCCTTTACATTATATCTTTTTACACGAGTGAGTATGAAAGCTTCTTCTGCATAACCAATATATTTATTCACAGTTGAATCACAGGTAGTTGTTCTATGAACAGAATTCATTGTGTTTGCTATTTTTCTTGGGTTTGTTAATGTAGATATACCCGATGCAATTACATCCATTACCTCTCCAAGTGCAACTTCATCCTGTACTGAATACCTAACAACGATATCCCTAAGATATACATTCTTCATCTGCGAAATCAAATAGTTTGTCTTCTGTTCTTCTGTAGTCATAAGAGCAACCGCGGGAAGTCCACCATACACAGAGTAATCATCATAAGCTTCACTTTTATCTCCTTGTTTGAAACCGTAATATTCCGAGAAAGATAAAGGTAAAATATGAATCTCATCTCCGCGACCCTCAAACTCAGTCAATATGTCCTTTGACAAAAACTTAGAATTACTACCAGTAACATAAACATCCACATTTCTGTTACGAAGAAAACCATTCAATACAGACTCAAATGCTCCTAATTTCTGCACCTCATCCAATAAAAGATAATACATTCCATTTCCATTTATCTGAGGCATTAACCAATTAAGAAACTTGGAAGGATCAACTTTTTGATCTTCTTTTTCGTTATCGAAGATGCTGGGATTTTCTCCTATCTTTAATAAATCCTGTGCTGTATCAAAGGCAAATTTAATAATATGATCCTCAGCTATATTTTCACTTCTCAAATAATTATAAAACAATGTATTTAGCAAATATGACTTTCCACATCTTCGTATTCCGGTAATTACTTTAATAAACCCATTGTGTTTTCTA
>CAVJRB010000392.1:0-2041 GCA_963651655.1 bacterium
CTGCATGAAAATAAAGAGGACAGCTATTGGTATGGAAATACACACCGCACCTGCTGCGAAGCATGTATACCAGTTATCAATATATTCTTTTTCAAGCATTCGCCACAGACCAATTGCTACGGTATAATAATCTGCCTCAGCCCTGCAGATTACCTTTGCGAAAATAAAGTCTACCCACGGTCCCATAAAGGAGGTAAGAACCGTATAAACAATGATTGGCTTACTAAGAGGAATGGTGATCTTGTAAAATACCTGCCATCTTGTGCAGCCCTCAATGTAGGCAGCCTCATCCAGAGCCTTAGGTATGGTATCAAAAAATCCCTTGGCTATGTAGAACTGCAGTCCCGCGCTTCCGGAATACACCAGAACCAGTGCCACACGGATCATAGCTCCCTCTGAAAGTCCGATTGCCTTGAGGATGTAGTAAACTGCAACCATGGACATGAACGCCGGGAAAAGTCCCAGGATCAGTGCCACATTCATAAACGGCTTTCTCATCTTAAAGCGAAGTCTTGACATACAGTAGGATACTGCCAGCACAAAGAAGGTTGAGATCAGGCAGGAAAAAATCGCGATGATCAGTGTATTGGTGAACATCCTCGGGAAGTTCAGAATACTGGTATTGGTAAACAGCCTTTTGTAGTTGTCAAGTGTGTAGCTCTTTGGGAAAAAGGAGGAAACATAGGATCCTTTTTCTGCACGGAAGCTGGTAAGGATTACCCAGAAAATTGGGAAGATCCAGATAACCGCCAGCACTGCAAGCACTGTATGCACAATGGAGTTTGTCACAATTTTTTTGGTTCTCATGGAACCAGTGGTCTGTTTTTTATTCATTATTGGAATCCCTCCTCATTCTTATAAGAGCCGGTGTTCCGGTATGTAACCAGAGATACAATAGACAGAACCACGAAGGTCATAATACCAATGACAGCACCAATGTTGTAATACTGCTGGTCAACAGTCAGCTTGTACAGCCAGGTAACCAGAAGGTCGGTTTTTCCGGCAGTCAGTCCGACAGGTGTAGGATCTCCTCCTGACAGCAGATAAATAACGTTGAAGTTATTTACGTTTCCGGTAAAGGTTGTGATCAGATACGGCATCGTTACAAACAGCATGTATGGCAGTGTGATCTTAAAGAAAATAACAAACGCATTGGCACCATCCACCTTTGCTGCCTCATAAAGCTCTTCCGGAATGTTCTGCAGAATTCCGGTAACCTGCATCATGGTATACGGAATACCTACCCACAGGTTGATCACGATAACGGTAATTCTTGCCCAGGTCGCATCTGTAAAGAATGGAAGGGCTTTATTGATCAGTCCCATATTCATCAGCAGTGTGTTCACCGCACCAGATGGCTGGAGCATGGTTCTCATGATCAGAAGAGAAACGAACTGCGGTACTGCGATGGAAAGGATAAAACAGAATCTCCAGAAGCTTTTGAATCTGGTTCCTTTGCGGTTGATCAAAAGGGCAAGGAGCATTCCAAGGATGTAGTTCAGTCCTGTTGCAAATACTGCCCAGATCAGGGTCCATCCAAGTACAGACCAGAAGGTCTGGCCAATGGAATCGGAAATGCTCAGTACTTTTTTGAAGTTTGCAAGTCCTACCCAGTCAAAAAGCACCAGGTGATCGCCTACCTTGCTGTAGCTGGTAAATGCCATCAGGATCATAAATACCAGAGGTACAATATTCAGTACCAGGATTCCGGTAACCGGCAGGGAAAGAAGGGTTCTGTGAAGGTTTTTATCAAACAGATCCCGGATATCATCGCGGATGGTGTTGATATGTCTTCCCTCTTTTGCAAAGCATTCTGCCTGATAAGCGCTTTTCATGGATGCACGCCACATGACAATAAACCAAAGTACAATAAATATGGTAGCAACACCATAAAGCAAAATCAGAAGGGAATTATCTCCTGCAATATATTCATAATATCCCTTTGCCTCATTCCAGACTTCCTGCTGTTCCAGTTCTCCAAGTGTAAGCATCATCTTCAGGTTATAAACTCCTGAAGCGGCCATAAACCACAGGAAGAGAA
>CAVJRB010000392.1:2051-5842 GCA_963651655.1 bacterium
AGAGAATCTCTGATGCAAGGAAAAGAAGTCCTTTTACCACCTGTTTGTGCGCAATATTTCCAAACCCTAAAATCAACATAGTCAGGCGGGTGGCAGCGCCACCCTTCCTGACTGCATTCGATACCGTGTAGGGAGTCGGAAAATCATTCATTTTTTTCTTAAACAATTTCATGCTGTTTTTCCTCTCCGAAAACTCAATGCTTTTCAACAGATCTTTTCACGAAAACTTTGATTACTCAACTGCTGAAGTATTCATGTTCTCATTCCATTTGTCTGTCAGCTCAGCTGCGTTGTCATGAGTAACCTCACCGTTTCTTAAGGATTTACCGAAGTTATCGGATGGTGTCCAGTAGTTAGCCATTGCAGCTACGAACGGCTGAATGATAGAAGTATTTGCAACTGTATCGTTCTGTGCTTTTACAAGAAGGTCATCTGCCATTGCCGGGTCAGCAAGGAGCTCTTCGTTGCAAGGAATGATGTTTCTGCTCTCATAGTGAGATTTCTGGGACTCAGCAGATCCAAGATATTTTGCAAGTGCGATTGCAACCTGAGGATTCTCTGTCTTGGAGCTTACGCCGATTGCTTTGGATCCTGCGAAGGAGTACATCTGTTTCTCTTCACCGTTTAATGTGTAGGTAGGAAGCTGTGCTGCACCGAAGTTGTCACCAAGAGCTTCTTTTACAGATGTGTAATCCCAGGAACCGGAGAACATTGCTTTGATGGAACCATCACGGATACCAGCAATACCGGAACCGTCTACGTCAACTGCGAAGTTCGGGTTCTCAAGAAGAGATACCAGGTAATCTGTTACAGCTGCACCTTTTTCTCCGCCGAAATCGATGCCTGCTTCTTCGTTGTTTCCATCCTCAAAGAAGGTGCATCCGTTTCCTACATAGAAGCTTGGCAGATACCAGGAGTTTGTGATCGGGAAGGATACAACACCTTTCTCAAGCATAGTGTCAAGGTTCTTAATGTCGTCTTCTGAGAAAACGCTTGTGTCATAATACATGAACCATGTATTGGAAGTAAACGGAACGCCGTATAATGCGCCGTCAACTGTTAAAGAGTCTACCATTGTCTGGGAGTTGTTCTCTTTTACAAAGGTCTCTGTCTCGCCGCCAAGTCTTGCAACTGCGTTGATCGGGAGCAGTGTGCTCAGCTGGTCGTTTGACATCATGAATACGTCTGCTGCTGCGTCCGGGTCCTGTGCGATCAGTTTTCCAACATCACCTTCTGCTGCAACACCATAGGAAAAGTTGATGTCCCAGTTTGGATGCTCTGCTGCAAATGCCTCGCACTGAGTCTGGATCCAGTTACCGTAGTCATCGGACTGGTCCTCAGATGGTGACCATACAAGCAGGTCACAGGAAATGCTTTCTTCCTCTTCTGCCATTACGAGAGTCGGAGCGGCACAGATTGCCATCACACCTGTTAATAAAAGAGCTGTTAATCGTTTCATAGTAGTCCTCCTTATATTTGATTTTCCTTATTCTTTTTCACTGAACTTATCAGTACTATGAAAGGCTGTAACCTCGTTTCTGATTGTAATTATATCGGCGAACTTGACTTCGCGATATAAAACTTTTCCAAGAAATTTAACACTTTTCCCAGATTTTGTTATATGGTCCGGATTTTATGGCACAGAAAAAAGGTATAGAAGCACCGGAATTTTCCAGGTCTTCTATACCTTTTTGAGAATTTTTATTGGTTTTATTATTTCTTTTCGTCTAATAACACAACACCCTGGGGCGGGTTCTGGTTAATTGCGCCTACAATTGGGTGCGGGACATAAGGCTCTTCCAAATATGCAATGTCTTCCTGTGTAAGCGGTACCTTCAACGCGCCTGCGGCGTCATCCAGATAGGATGCTTTCGTTGCCCCAATAATGGGTGCAGCCACGCCTTTGGCCCAGTGCCATGCGATGGCGATCTGGGACATTTTGCACTGGTACTTTTTGGCAAGCTCATGGACACGGTTTACGATCTGTATGTCTGCCGCTTCCATGCGGTCGTATTTTCCCATTGCCACACGGTCTGTTTTGCCTCTCAGGCTGTCGGATTTCCAGGTTGGTCTTGCAAGGTGTCCTGCTGCCAGCGGACTGTAGGGCATAAGGGACACATTCATTTGTCTGCAGATTGGAATCATCTCCCGCTCATCCTCACGGTAGAGAAGATTATAATGGTTCTCCATTGTGGAAAACGGTGTCCAGCCATGATCCTTTGCAGTCTGCTGCATATTATAAAACTGATAGCCGTACATGGCGGATGCGCCGATTGCCCGAACCTTTCCGGCTTTTACCAGATCATGAAGAGCTTCCATGGTTTCTTCCATCGGGGTCTCATAATCAAAACGGTGGATGATGTATAAATCCAGGTAATCTGTGCCAAGACGTTTCAGAGAGCCATCAATTTCCCGCATGATGGCTGCACGGGAAAGCCTTCCTTCATTGAAATAAACCTTGGATGCGATCACGACCTTGTCTCTGGCAATGTTGTTTTTGATTGCCTTTCCCAGATATTCCTCACTGGTTCCGGCGGAATAGCCGTTGGCAGTATCAAAAAAGTTGATTCCAAGATCCAGGGCATGGCGAATCACCTTCTCACTCTCCCCTTCATCCAAAGTCCAGTCGTGCATGGTTCCCGCCTTGCCGAAACTCATGCATCCTACACATAATTTCGAAACTTCAATGTCAGTGCTGCCAAGCTTTGTGTATTCCATTTTTATTCCTCCTGGCCATTCGGCGAATGTTTTTATAACAAAAATGATATTTTTATACTTTTACAGCTGCCAAATCCCAAATAAAATGACAGATACATTTCTATATCTGCCATTTTACCTTTGTTTTGCAATTATGTCTAATACTTATTTTTCATTGTCAGAGATGCCTGCAAAGCATATATTGTTACTACAAATCAATCCTGCACATATCCCTGGAAGCTGTTCTTGGTCTCGAATTCAATTGCTTCTCTGACTGCTGCAGTCACATCAAAGGCTCCGCCGATTTTCTCAGTAATGGCTGCGTAGTCGCCTGTTTCGTATGCTCTGTCATATTCGGAGCGGAAACTCTTATAATAATTCAGCTCAGCGCCGAAATACGGATTTGGCTGAAGCTGCAGGCTGTTGTAGCAGCGGATGATCGGGCTCAACGGAACCTGATACTGGTTGTCGTCAAGGGCTGCCCAATTGTCGCAGCTGTATTTCCAGTTCTTCATAAACTCGCCCTTGGTAAATTCCAGAATCTTTTTCTCAGCCTCTGTGATCGGCTCAAAGTTCTCCATATAGGAAACGTTGTCCTGAAGCTGCTCCATGTTGCTCATTCCGGAAAGTACGGCCAGCACACCGTCCAGTGATGCTGCAAAGCGAATGGCATAGCTGGATGGAGAAAGTGTTTCAGAATTTTCTTTCATTAATTTCTCTGCTGCTTCCGGAACCTTTGCAAGCATGCCGCCTTTTACAGGCTCCATGATGACGACTTGAAGACCGTGTTTACGGATGACTTCATAGCACTCCTTTGCCTGAATGAAAGGCTCTTCCCAGTCATAATAGTTCACTACGATCTGAACGAATTCCACTTCCGGATGCTCGTTCAAAACATGATCCAGGGACTTTGCATCATCATGCCAGGAAAATCCGATATGCCTGATTCTGCCCTGCTCTTTCCATTTTTTCATATGCTCAAAAAGGTGAGCTGGCTTTACTTCCATCTCATAGATGATTCGGTTCAGGTTGTGAAGCAGATAGTAATCCAGATATTCTACGCCACATTTGTCAAGCTGCTGCTGGAAAATGCC
>CAVJRB010000393.1:0-2315 GCA_963651655.1 bacterium
CCTTTGGTCAGTGCATATGGAAGGTCATATACCTTCAGTCCGTTGGTCAGAAGCAAAAGAGTATTTACTGTAAGTCCAGGCGCAAGCAGTGGAAATGTAATCTTGGTAAACTGCTGCCAGCGGCTTGCACCATCAATCGCTGCAGCTTCATAATATTCATTTGGAATTGCCTGCAGATAGGCAAGATAAATTGTTGCATACCATCCTGTACTGGTCCATACTGCAACCAGTATAATGCTGATCTTTGCTCCCCATTCTGTTGCTGTGAAACCAATGGGACCTGCACCAAATAAAGAAAGCAGTGAATTAAGAGCACCAGTTTTCATCGGGGAAAGAATATAGCCCCATACATATCCAAGTAAAAGTCCGCTGACAATAGACGGGAAAAAGAAAACAGCACGTTCTACAGATTTAATCTTTGTATTTCTGTCAAGAAATACTGCCAGCGGAATCGCAAGAAGATTAATCAGAAGCATTGTACAAAAAGTATAAAAAATAGTATTAAACAAAGAATGTCTCATCATCTGGTCCTGGAAAACACCAATAAAGTTTTTCAGTCCCACAAAGTTATATTCATGACTAATTCCATCAAAATCGGTCACACTGTACATAATTGTTTTTACCAGTGGAATAATCGTAAATAATGTAAAGGCAAGAAATGCTGGTAAAAGAAAGATTTCATACTGAAATGCTTTTTTCAACTTTCTATTTTTCATGTTTCTCCTCCAATTAAAACCCCCACAGTCTGCTTTCGGCTATTCATTTCACCGGGCAGCGAACCGTGGGGTATTTTCAATTCACTTATTCAGCAGAAACTTCTGCCAGTTTGTCATCCATTCTGGATGCTGCCTCTTCCGGAGTGATCGTTCCGGCCATGCAATCCTGTAAGCTCTGTACATATGTCAGTCTTAAGGATTCTGTATAGGAAAGCCAGTCTGCCATCGGGATATAGTATTTGCCTTCTTTAACACCTTCTACAGCGTCTGTAATCTGTGCCGGCAGGTCTGGTGTATATCCATTTGCGACTGTGAATCCGCCGTAACCCTGATACTGTTTCTCAAGTCCTTCAGGAGATGCCGCAAAATCAAGGAATGCTTTTGCCAGCTCTGTATTTTCACTTGCAGAGTTGATGCAAAGACCTACATTAATGCAGCCGCAGTAGTAATCTTCGGATGTTCCAGGAATCGGAATGCATTTGTAATTCATATCCGGGTTAATGGTATTAATGGTATCAAGGTTCCAGGAACCGCTAAGAATCATGCCAACCTGACCAGTTGCAAATGCTGTTACGATTTCATCACTTGTAGATCCAAGAAGATCAGAGCTTAAATATCCTTTGTCAACAAGCTCTTTCCACATTGTGATCGGCTCTGTCCAGGTATCTTTGAAGGTTGTTTTTCCATCATAAATGTCCTGTACAACATTTGGATTTTTGGAAACAACTTCTGATCCATATAACGGAGCAGTAAAGTTTACTGCCGCATCCTGACAGTTATCCATAATTGGTGTAATTCCTGCATCCTGCAGTTTCTGGCAATCTTCCAGAAGCTCATCCCAGGTAGTTGGCTCGCCTTCGATTCCAGCCTGATCAAAAAGATCCTGATTCACAAGGATTCCGCCTACCCAGCAGTCAACTGCTAATGCATAAGGTTTTCCATCTTTTCCATATATATCTTTTGCAGAATCCGGAATGGTTCCGTCAGTCATATAGCTCTCATCGGAAAGATCCAGGCAATAATTTCCTTTGATCAGATCCTCTCTGTTTTCAAGAGACATATAGAAGATATCCGGACCAGCTCCTGAATATAACAGAGTGGAAAGTTTCTCAATATAATCCTGAACTGGCGGTGAATACTGAAAATCTACATTCACATTTGGATATTTCTCCTTGAATGCTTCCAGTACCGGTGCTGCCTTGGTCTCATCGTACCAGGATAAGATGGTAAGTGTTCCGGATAAATCGGAATCAGCTTCCGCTGCTGATACAGTCATTCCGGAGAATGCTGACATTACCATGCTTGCTGCAAGTGCTGCTGCCCACATTTTTCTTTTCATTTTTAAAAGCCTCCCTTTTTTGATTTTGTTTCTTTGTTTTGGTAAGTTTAGAATACACTTTCCCAAACTATTTTTAAATGTATTTTGTTGCAAAGTACTTTAAATATTTTGCACTTTTCTTCTAATTTTCCAAAACAACTTGACATTGAAGCAATCACAAGAATAATATGAGGATAAATAAAAACCAGAAATGAGGGATATCATGGAGAAATCAACTGTTTATTTTACTGATTTCCGCTGCAAGATCGGAACCAGCCAAC
>CAVJRB010000393.1:2325-3565 GCA_963651655.1 bacterium
CAACTGGACAAGCTGAGAAAGCTGTGCATTGCAGCCGGAATCAAGGACATTGATATGAATGGTAAATTTGTTGCCATCAAAATGCATTTTGGTGAGCTTGGCAATCTGGCTTTCCTTCGCCCCAACTATGCGAAGGTTGTTGCAGATCTTTGTAAAGAACAAGGTGGAATGCCTTTCCTTACAGATTGTAACACCCTCTATCCAGGAAGCCGTAAGAATGCCCTGGAGCACATGGACTGCGCCAATCTGAATGGATTCAATACGATTACCACAGGCTGCCAGATTATCATTGGTGACGGGCTTCGCGGTACGGATGATGTGGAAGTTCCGGTTGTAAATGGAGAATATTGCCAGACTGCCAGAATTGGCCATGCGATTATGGACGCAGATGTGTTTATCAGCCTTACCCATTTCAAAGGTCATGAATCCACTGGATTCGGCGGTACTATTAAAAATATCGGAATGGGATGCGGCAGCCGTGCCGGAAAAATGGCTCAGCATAACAGCGGAAAGCCAATTATTGAAGCGGACATTTGCCGCGGCTGCAAGCGATGTGCAAAGGAATGCGGAAGTGATGCCATTACATATCCGGAGAAAAAAGCAGTCATCGACTATGACAAATGTAAAGGCTGTGGCCGCTGCATCGGTGCCTGCAGTTTTGATGCGATTCATAATCCGCACAGCAATTCCAATGAGCTTCTCTGCCGCAAGATGACAGAATATGCACAGGCAGTCTGTCACGGACGTCCCTGCTTCCATATTTCACTGGTTCAGGATATCAGCCCGAATTGTGACTGCCACGGCGAAAACGATGCTCCAATCCTGCCGGATATTGGAATGTTCGCAAGCTTTGACCCAATTGCCCTTGACCAGGCCTGCGTAGACGCCTGCCTTGCTGCAGAACCAATCCGCAACAGCCAGCTTGGCGACAACCTTGCCAAACCAGACTGGCACTGCCACCATAATCACTTCATGGATTCCAACCCCAATGTAGAGTGGGAAGCCACTCTGGATCATGGACAGAAGATTGGACTTGGTTCAAGAAACTATGAACTGAAGAGAATTTAATGAATAAACGGCTGCCGCATTATCAAAACACTTTGAATAATGCGGCAGCCGTTTAACTTTAACATCTTTTTGCCAGATATCTTTTAATCAAAAAGGAGCAAAAATATGGAAATGTATAAATGCCATTTTCTATTCCCACATTACTGTCAGCCAGTTTTATTCCCCACTTGAT
>CAVJRB010000394.1:0-2562 GCA_963651655.1 bacterium
TCCAAGGGAAACTCCATCCATAGGAACATCCGAAACCACTACACAGAGCTTCTTGGCAAAGCCATCCGCCCGCAGGCTGTCTGTCCCTGTAATTCCGCCGGAGAACTCCCGGGAAGCCGTATAAGGCTCATCCAGCTTGCCAAACAGCGTTCCGTTTCTTAAAAGATAAATAGACCCGATTCCCGCTCCGCCAAGGAAAATCAAAAGGAGCACCAGCAAAATGGTTTTCTGGATCCTTTTTTTCCTGGATTTGCGAAATTTGGCGGACTTACGCCTGGAGTTGTTTTTTTTCGCCGCTGTCATAAGTATTCCTCTTTCTTATCAATTTCTTTTTTCTTCAGTTCTTTATTGTATGCGCTGCTCTGCAGACCTACATTCATCACCAGTCCCATACCGATAAACAGGCTGATCAGAGATGTCAGACCGTAGCTTACAAAGGGCAGCGGCGTACCTGTATTCGGTGCAAGTCCGGTGGCAACGCAGATATTCAGAAAGCTCTGTATGGCTACCACGCTGCCAACCCCGCAGCAAAGTATTTTCCCCGCAAGATCCTTGGCTCGAAGACTCATTCGTATGCACTCTATCGAAATCAGCAGAAGCAGAATGACAATGGCCGTGCACCCGATAAATCCATACTCCTCTCCTGCAACCGCAAAAATAAAGTCTGTCTGGTTCTCTGCAACAAAGTTTCCCTCATTTACAGAAGAAACATACTCATCACTGGTCAGTCTTTTTCCCACCAGCTCTCCGGATGCGATCGCCGTCTTGGAGTTGTTCTGCTGTTCAATATCTTCCTGATATTCCGCGTTCTCCGGGTATAAGAAAGACATGATACGGTCTCTCTGATAGCTCTTAATCAGAGTCTGATCCGGCTGCACCACTATGGAAAGGAAAATAACCGCCAGCGGCACCGCGATCAGGATTGCCCCGCCGATAATCTTGTAGCTTAAGCCCGCCACATACAGCAAAATACAGAAGATCACCGTTACAGTAATGGTATTTTTCATATCCGGCTGTGCATAGATCAGTGCAAGGGGAACCGCAAGAAGGATTGCCGACTCTGCAAGGATCTTAAACGTATTGATATCATCCTCATGATCCATAAAAAACTTGGCAAAAAACAGGATAATGATAATCTTGGAAAGCTCGGTAGGCTGGAAACGGAAGCCTCCGATATCCAGCCATCTTGAAGCACCTCCTGCCTCACTTCCGAACAATCGTACGCCAATAAGCATAAGCAGATTAAAGCCATACATGATCCACTGGAAATTCAGGATCCAGGAATAATCCATTAGTGATAAAATAATCAGGATCACAACTCCCATCACAACTCCCAACAGCTGTTTGTTGCGAAGATCCGGGGACGCGCTTGCAACCAGCTGTACTCCAAACAAACTGATGGCAAGCAGCAGGGCTACCAGCTTAAAATTGTAAAAACGCAGCTTATACTGTCTAATCATATATCTATCTGTCCTTTTTCCTTTGCACAGGAATGTACGCCATGAGAACCGGCGGCTCCTGTGAAATCTGTATTTTCACTTTACTTTCTTCTATGGAAACATACTTTTTCACAGTATGTACCAGGTCACTTTTTAGCATTTTCATCATCTGTGGGGAACATTCAATACGCTCGGAAATCAGAAGAAGCTTCATTCTGTCCCGGGCATATCCTGCTGAACGCCTTTTCTCATGTAAAAAGGTCTTCATAAGAATTCCTCCTCGCAGTTCGATGATTTACATAAAACTTTTATCGACAACTATCAAGATCCAGTCTGTCCTTCCCGCACACTCTCAGTGCCTTTTAAACAGTCTGGAAAGCATGCCTTTCTTCTGACGGATCTGGGCAAAAGGCACTTCCTCCCCCATAAGCCGCCTGCAGATATTGCGGTACTCCTCCTCCGCCTGGGAATTCCTGCCGGATAAGGGTTCTCCCTGATTGGTAGCCACCACGATCTGCTCATCATCCAAAAGGGTTCCGATCAGATCCACAGCCAGAATTTCCGTCACATCATCCACAGACATCATATCCCCTCTGGCAATCATATCCGGGCGAAGCCTGTTGATAATAAGATGAATGTCCCGCAGGTCATTGGCCTCTAAAAGACCGATGATCCGGTCCGCGTCACGAATGGCGGAAACCTCGGGAGTGGTAACTACAAGGGCCTTGTCAGCACCTGCAATGGCGTTCTTGAACCCCTGCTCGATCCCGGCTGGACAATCCAGAAGAATATAGTCAAATTCTTCCCGCAGATCATCTGTCAGCTTGATCATCTGCTCCGGGGATACCGCCGTTTTATCCTTGGTCTGGGCAGATGGCAGCAGATACAGCTCCGGATGACGCTTGTCCCTGATCAGTGCCTGTTTCAAACGGCAGCTTCCATGAACCACATCCACCAGGTTGTAAACGATCCGGTTCTCAAGTCCCAGCACAACGTCAAGGTTTCGAAGACCGATATCCGTATCCACAACCACTGTTTTTTTGCCCATCATAGCCAGTCCGGTTCCAATGTTGGCAACGGTAGTTGTTTTTCCCACACCGCCTTTTCCGGAAGTAATGACAAT
>CAVJRB010000395.1:0-2328 GCA_963651655.1 bacterium
GTATTAACAGATCGCCGTTACTTTTCCTGCAATTCCTCCAGCTGCTTCTTCAGCTTCCTGATATAGTGAAATCCGGCACATAGAGTTACAGAAATGGCTATGGACAAAATGGCTGCCAGGATCACATACGCAGTTGTTCCAGCTCCGGCTACCATACAGTAAAACAGGCATCCTGCCAGAAGTCCTGCAAACACCACTTCAATTCCCGTCTCCAATACTTTCTTCAATGCTTCTCCCTCCCTTTTAGGGTCTTTATAACGACCCTATTATATTTTTAATTTTACCCCGATAATAGACATATATCAAGTACAAATTGTTCATAAATAGGAGTAGATCCTGGCTGCAGATTCGGGCTTGTTCGCTGCCTGACTGCTGCTTTGAACAATCGCAGTTATGGGGTTTGATCATGATAAAATATGACAGGTTGTGGAAAACCATGGAAGAACGTCATATTTCCCAGTATGACCTTTATACGTATTACGAGGTCAGTAAAAGTCTGCTGCATAAGTTCCGCAAGAATGAGAACATTGAGATTTTTACCCTTGACCGTATCTGCACCATTCTGGAATGCAACATCGAGGATATTGTGGAGCATGTGCCGGATGAGCAGTACACGCAATATGTAAAAATGCAGAGGAAAGCGGCTGCTGCCGATAACAGCCGGGCTTCCAGGAAAAAAGAGTACGGGGAGACGCCTTCCGAAAAATAAAATATTCGAGAGCATAACGCCGATCATCTAAAAATGTGTATAATTTTTATATGCACAGATATTTGTTATTGTATTCTTTTGTAGAACAGTTTGTACTTTTCTTTTTACGTTGTTATATGAAAACACCGCCAAAAATTTTCCGGTTCCTTCCGAGTCATTTCTCTGGCGGTGTTTTGTATTTCGTATGTTTATTCTACTTCTTCCGGCTCCATGCTGAGCTTATGCTCAACTTCCGGTCCAATGTCGTATTTCTGTCTGTATTCCTTGAAATAGCTGTAGTATTCAAGGCTGTCCGTCGGGTAGATCTTGGAATTATGGATGTGAATATCTGTCGTTTCATCATCACTCTTCATAAGCGCGGTCATAGCACTTGCACAGTGGGACGCAATACGTCCGAAGCTGTTCAGGATATCGCTGAATACAGTTCCCTCTTCCAGACCGCATTTACCCTGGCTGAGACGCTCTGCATGGCGCATTTTCAGCTCATCGCAAAGTCTGGTGATTACCACGCCAAGGGGCGCAACGCGCTGTGCGGCTTCCTTATCATCATTCATGAAAGCAGTGCAGGTGATATTGATTTCCTCACGGACTGCGTCCATAACTACATTCAGCTCATCCCATGCAGTCTGAGAGAAGGTAGTGTGGTTATCATGCATTTCATTAGACATATGCGCGATATAGGAAGCATGGTCTCCGATTCGCTCAAAGTCATTGATGGTATGCAGATAAAGGGAGGTCTGACGGGTCTGGGCTGTGTTCATCTCACGCTTGGTAAGCTGGATCAGGTATTCCCCAAGACGGCTCTCGTATTTGTCGATCAGGTCCTCTTTCCGCTGTACCTTATCGTATTTATCCTGCTGATAATCGTTCAGAAGGTTCATGGCTCTGTTTACGTTCTTGCGAAGCTTTTTCGCCATGCCATTCATAGCACGATGGCACTGTCCAATGGCAAGTGCAGGATAGTTGAGCAGACGCTCCTCCAAAAGGTCGAAATCTGCCTCGTCTTCCAATTCCTCTGCACTGTCCTTGACCAGGTAGCATACAAGCTGCTCGATCTTAGGTATGAACGGGAACAGCACAACTACAGTTGCCACACGGAATACCGTATTCAGAAGGGCAATGGATACAGGCGACATGATCATATCCATAAATCCAAAGTGAACGATGGCATTCGCTGTGTAGAAAATAATGGACCACAGGATCAGGCCAAACAGGTCGTTCAGCAGATATACAAGGGCAGATCTTTTACCATTCTTGTTGGCTCCAACTGCGGAGATCAGTACTGGACAGGCAGCTCCAACGCCGATACCAAGAACGATTGGAAATGCACTTGCAAAGGTAAGGATTCCGGTTACGGAAAGTGCCTGGAGCACACCGACGGTAGCGGATGCACTCTGGAGCACTGCGGTAAACGCAATACCTACCAGGATACCTGCAATGGGGTTGGAAAACATTGTCAGCATGTTGATGAAGACAGGGCTTTCACGAAGCGGGGTAACGGCACCGCTCATCATCTGCATTCCGTTCATCAGAATGGCAAAGCCCAGCATAATATTTCCGATATTTCTGTGTACGGATCTCTTACAGAATGTACGAAGAATAATACCGATCACAGCTAC
>CAVJRB010000395.1:2338-4407 GCA_963651655.1 bacterium
CAGCTACGACTGCTGAGATAGTAGCTGTGGAAAGGATGCTTGCAATTCCACCGGAGCCCTGGATGTAGGACAGACACAAAATCCATCCTGTGATACTGGTTCCGATATTTGCGCCCATGATAATACCAATTGCCTGTTTCAGCTTCATCATACCGGAGTTTACAAAACCGATGACCATAACAGTTGTTGCGGATGAAGACTGGATCACACTTGTAACACCGGTTCCAAGTGCAACACCTTTCAGCGGGGTATTTGTCATCTTGTAAAGGAAAGCTTCCAGCTTATTGCCGGCAACGGATTTCAGTCCGTCTCCCATCAATGACATTCCAAATAAGAAAAACGATACTCCGCATAGCAAAGATAAAACCATTGAAAAAATTGCCATGTTTTACTCCTCTGTTGTCGCTTCCCTCTCTGCTCCTTCGCATGGGGTGCGACCTTTCTTCCTCAAGTATTTTGTTTTCTTTTAACGTGGATTTTTCTCAATTTTTATATATCCTTAACTATTATGCCATAATCACAAGCTGATTACAATATTGGATTAATCCCAAAGCGTAATTTTTATGCCTGGAAAAAATGTATTTTGGGTAAAATTAGCTAAAAGTTCCTTACCGCAGCAAAACAAAAACGCCATAAAACGCTCCCGGCAGAACCGGAATAGCGAATTATGGCGTTTTCAACGCTTGGACACTTGTAAGATGTAAGGATCTTACTATTATTTAAGAGATACGAGTCTCAATTATTTGTTGTAGTTTACGATGTCGCCGAACTCAGCTTTGAGGGAAGCACCGCCAACAAGACCGCCGTCGATATCTGCCTGAGCAAATAATTCCGGAGCAGTTTTAGCGTTTACAGATCCGCCGTACTGGATGCGGATTGCAGCTGCTGTAGCCTCATCGTAGATTTCAGCGATGCAAGCACGGATTCCTGCGCAAACTTCCTGAGCCTGCTCAGTTGTAGCTGTTTTACCGGTTCCGATAGCCCAGATTGGCTCGTAAGCGATAACGGCTGTTTTAGCCTGATCAGCTGTAACATTCTGGAAACCAACTTTAACCTGCTGACGGATGAAGTCCATAGTTACGCCCTGCTCTCTCTGAGCAAGAGTCTCACCACAGCACATGATCGGAGTGATGCCGTGCTCGAATGCTTTAAGCATTTTCTTGTTTACGGTCTCACTTGTCTCAGCGAAGTATTCTCTTCTCTCGGAATGTCCGAGAACTACATATTTAACACCAGCATCGGTGAGCATGTTCGGGGAAATCTCGCCTGTGAAAGCACCTTTCTCCTCGAAGTACATGTTCTCAGCACCAACCTGGATATTGGATCCTTTTGCAGCTTCAACAACTGGAAGGATATCGATAGCCGGTACGCAGAATACTACGTCAACGTCTTCGTTTGCTACTAATGGTTTTAAGGTTTCTACTAATTTAACTGCCTCACTTGGAGTCATGTTCATTTTCCAGTTTCCGGCAATAATTTTCTTTCTAGACATTATTATATGATCTCCTTTATTTATCGTTAGCTGCTGCTACACCCGGAAGTTCTTTTCCTTCCAGGAACTCAAGGGATGCACCGCCACCTGTGGAGATGTGGGTCATCTTGTCGCCATAGCCAAGGATATTAACTGCTGCTGCAGAATCACCGCCGCCGATGATGGTTGTAGCGTCTGTATCAGCAAGTGCCTTAGCAACAGCTTCTGTACCATGAGCAAAGTTCGGCATCTCGAAGCAGCCCATCGGTCCGTTCCAAACAACAGTCTTAGCATCTTTTACAGCGTCAGCGAAAATCTTCTCTGTCTCTGGTCCGATATCCATTCCTTCCCATCCGTCCGGAATCTCACCACGTTTTACAACCTGGATATTGCAGTCGTTGGAGAAGTTGTCACCGATTCTGTTATCTACAGGAAGAAGAAGCTTAACGCCCTTATCCTCTGCTTTCTTCATCATGTCTAATGCATACTGAAGATAATCATCCTCGCAAAGAGAGGTTCCGATGTGTCCGCCAAGTGCCTTGGAGAATGTGTAGGACATTCCGCCGCCGATGATCAGAGTATCAACCTTGTCAAGAAG
>CAVJRB010000396.1:0-4294 GCA_963651655.1 bacterium
CAGAAAGGAGAGGCAAATGGTTTTTAGTTCAATGCTTTTTCTGTGGATTTTTCTGCCGCTTGTGCTGGCGGCTTATTATCTTAGCCCGAGGAAAATCCGCAATGGGATCCTGGTGTTTTTCAGCCTGCTTTTTTATGCGTGGGGAGAACCTGTCTATATTCTTCTCATGCTTTGTTCTGTTCTGGTTAATTTTATGGGCGGGGTTCTCATGGAAGACCATCCGGCCCATAGGAAGGGAATTCTGTGGGGAACGGTTCTGATCAATCTTGGCCTTCTGGGATATTTTAAATATTTCAATTTCCTGGCAGAGATAATTGGAAAAATCCTGCCTGGCGGCCTTGGAAATCTCTCGATTCCCCAGGTGGCGCTGCCTATTGGAATTTCCTTTTATACCTTCCAGGCGCTGTCTTATGTGATCGATGTGTACCGGGGAGAGGTGAAGGCACAGCGGAATTTCTGGCATATGCTTTTGTACATTTCCTTTTTCCCCCAGCTGATCGCAGGACCAATTGTAAAGTACCGGGATATTGCGCAGCAGATTCTGGAACGAAAGGAGACTGTGGAGAAATTTGCGGCAGGCGTTATGCGCTTTTGCTGGGGCCTTGGGAAAAAGGTGCTTCTGGCAAATGCTTTCGCGGAAGTGGTGGATGATATTTTTCAGTACGGACCGGAAGCCGTGTCAAGAAAGGCCTTGTGGCTTGGGGCAGTTCTCTATATGCTGCAGATCTATTACGATTTTTCCGGCTATTCCGATATGGCAATCGGCCTTGGGAAAATGTTCGGCTTCCAATTTCAGGAGAACTTTGATTATCCCTACGTGTCCGGTTCTGTAAAGGAATTCTGGAGACGGTGGCATATTTCTCTGTCCTCCTGGTTCCGGGATTATGTGTACATTCCCCTTGGCGGGAACCGGAAAGGAGCGCTTTGTACCTACCGAAACCTTCTGATCGTGTTTTTCCTTACCGGAATGTGGCATGGCGCAGGAACCGGATTTATTCTCTGGGGACTTTATCATGGGCTGTTTCTGATTCTGGAACGGGTGTGGCTGGGGAAAAAGCTGGAGAAGCTGCCTGGCTTTGTGGGCTGGGGATATACCATGATCGTGGTGTTCCTGGGCTGGATACTTTTCCGCGCGGAGGACTTCGGACCGTTTTGTTCTTATGTGAAGAACCTGTTTGTGTCCCATGGAGGAATAATCCTGACCTCCGCATATCTGGACAAAAAGCTGCTGTTCCTGCTGATCATGGGAATTCTGTTCGCAGGATTTGTTCAGAAGGTGTATGGGCTTTTGCGGGAAAAAATGCCGGGGAAATTTCCTGAGAACGGCGTGGTCACAGTGCCAAGAATTGCAGCATCCATGGCAATTTTGTGGCTTTGTGTGATGTCATTAGTGAACAACAGCTACAATCCGTTTATTTATTTCAGATTTTGACAGGAAGAATATGAGAAAACAAAAAGTTTTGATTGGGTTATTTGCAGGAAGCCTGATACTGCCCAATGTGATTTTCGGGGCTTTTTCCGATAAATTTAATACGCAGAATAATGAGAACAGGGAACTGGCAGCGTTTCCAGAGGTCAGTCTGTCTTCTATCGGGGATTTTCCGGAGGCTTTTGAGGAATTTTATAAGGATCATCTGCCTTTAAAAAATGCGCTGGTAAGTTTGAACAATTATATTGATACCAGTTTTTTTCGGAATACCAAGATAGGAGATGTGGTAATCGGAAAGGATAACTGGCTGTTTTACCTGCCTTCTAAGGACGGGGAAAACGCAATGGCTGATTACCAGAAGACCAATTTGTATACCGAAGAAAAAAGCGGGGAAATTGCAGCTGGAATTGCGAAGGTGCGAGACTGGTTCTACGGGTATGGCGTGGAGACATTCCATTATTATGTAGCGCCGAACAAGGAGACGGTTTATCCCCAGTACATGCCGGATAAGCCGGAGATCATCGGCCAGGGGGATTCCAGAATGGAAAGCTTCGCCAGGTATATGGCAGAGAATTCAGATGTGGACTTTGAGTATCTTTATGATTATCTGGCAGGGTATTCCGAACAGTATCAGCTGTTCCGCAAATACGACACCCATATGAATAATCTGGGCGGCTATATCACCAGTGAAAAGATCACCCAGGATCTTACAGGAGAATCCCTGCCGATTGAGAAGATTGTGATAGAAAAAGGGGAGAAACCCTGCCGAGGGGATCTGTCCCGGATGATTGGCAGATATGAGGAACTGGATGATGACAGGGAATATGGGCTCAGTGATTTCCACGATGGACTTCACTATAAGGTGGAAAAAGAAGAAAGTGAAGGCGGGGAGGAGACGCTGAAGGTCTTTTCTTCCAATTCGTCTAATGAGAGAACCGTTCTTGTGATCGGGGATTCCTTCCGGCTCCGTCTGGAGAAATTCCTTCCGTATCGTTATCAGAATGCGGTGTTTGTGCGCATCGATGATTTTACCCCGGAGCTTCTGGAAGAATACAAGCCGGATGATGTGGTGGTGATCACGGTGGAGCGGGATCAGAGATATATGGAAAACTTGGGGGAGTACATTTGCGAGAAATAAGAGAAATATAAGGGTAAAATAGTATTTTTCTCAATAGCGAGAAAATGCAGATTACAAAAATAAATTTGAATACTGTTAATCTGTTGACATTAAATATGCCAGATGATATTCTGATAACAACTCAGTTATCTGACATAATCAACTAAATGTCAATGTATCTCAGAAGCTTCGGGCTACTGTTCCCTGGTAATATTCCGCGAGGTGTTTTTTGTGAACAAAGTTCACAGAAAACCCGAGAAATGCGGCGCGAAATCATGCAAAGCATGATTTCTGTGCATCGCGAAGCGTGTTACTGGGCACGGTGTGAACAGTAACAGATTCTGACCTAAGGAGGAAAGTATGAAGAAGAGAAAGATTACAGCCATTTTATTAGCATCTCTTATGGGAATCAGTGCAGTACCGGCAACCGCATGGGCAGCAGATTCCTACAAGGAAACGGAGAAAGCCGCATTTGCCAAAGCAATCCAGGAAATGGGAGCGGACTACGCGCAGAACCTTTCACAGATCGGTGATGGCGCAGTGAAGGGAAATGCAGAGATCAAGCTGAGTCTGGATGACGGTGGAAAAGCAATCCTTGGAATGCTTACACCTGTGGATATCTCCTGGCTTGCTGACGCATCTATGGACACCAAGGTGAATTTGAATGAGGGCACCATGATCGAAACCATGGATGTGAAGGTAAATGGCACGAAAATCTGTACCATCGAGTACTATTTTGATACAGAGAATTCTGAAGTTTATATGAGAATTCCGGAGCTGAATGAAGGCTATATCAAAATGAACATGGAGCAGATGACCCAGGAAGCAGAATCTGAAATGGAAGAGGAAGGAATGGATTCTTCATTCTCTGCCAGCATCGATATGGCAGATGCTATGAACAGCTATTTTTCCACTTTGGATAATCTTCCAGAGGCGGATGCTCTGACTTCCATCCTTACCAGATATTCAGACATTATTTTTGACAATGTGGAAGACGCAGAGAATCCGGGAACACAGAGTGCTGCAGCTGGGGATGTAAGCCAGGAACTGACAGTGCTGGAAGGCCATGTAACACAGGCAGAGGCACAGCCAATGTTCCAGCAGATTCTGGATACCGCTAAGACAGATGAGGAACTGAAGGGCGTGATCGAGGGCTGGACAGAGGCTATGGACGATCCGGAATATTCCTACGATACATTCCTGCAGGCAATCGAAGATCTGGAGAAGGATCTGGACGGAGAGATTGATGAGAGCGATACATCAGACTTTGTGTTAAGAGCATGGGTAGATGATAATGGAGAAGTGGTAGGACGTGAGGTCCTTGCAGATGATGGTGAGCAGGAAGAGAGCCTTTTCAGCTATCTGTGCACAACTGATGGCGACCAGAGAGGATTTTCCTTTACACTGGGCTCCGGTACTGACAGCGTTGGGCTTTCCGGAAGCGGAACTTTAAGCGGTGATGTTTTAAGCGGAACTTATACCTTTACCTCTGGCGGTGAGGATGCAGCAGTGATCGAAGTTGCAGATTACGATACCAAGGCGGTAGAGAACGGTATCTGGAAAGGTACTTACACCATTTCCGGAGCACCAGTTGAGGATGAGGATGGCAATTCCTATGATCCATTTGGCGGAATGCAGCTGATCTTTACAACAGACGGCAAGGATGAAAACAATATGGAGTGGAATCTTACACTTGCAGCAAGCGGTGTTTCTCTTGGCGCTTTCTCTATCACAGGCAGCAATGAGGG
>CAVJRB010000397.1:0-9153 GCA_963651655.1 bacterium
CCTCAAGAATATGGTACTTTTCCTCCCAGGAAAGGCTCATATAGCCAGCCAAAGCGCAGATTGCTTCCGGATAACTCTTCCAGTGATAGATCATGCTGCGCACCCAGACACCCCACTGAAAACCTTTGGCAAAATCCATCAGTTCTTTCTTGATGACATCGAATTTCTCCTTCTCCTCTTCCGGAGAAATATCCTGAATGTCCGGCAGATCCACTGCTTCCGCCTGCACCGCGCCATCTGCATATTCTACGGATGATACCTGAACCCTGCATTTCGTCGTTACCTTAATGCTGCCTTCTTCATCTATGCTCTCAATGGTTCCAAGCACACCCACTGGAAAAATATTTTCCATGGAAATTTCTTCTGGAACCATCTCTTTTTTCTGTAACACAAAGAGAATCTCTTCTCCAATATTTTCTTCTGTGATCCTGCCCTTCGGAAACATATCTTTTTTAAAGAAAAATGTAACTCCCGGCAAAAGAAGAAGTTCATAAACTGGTATTGTGATCATACATGTTTCCTCCCTTGTTTTGTCAGCACTCCGCTGTATCGAGTGCCAGGTTGATCTTATAGAAAATGGCGAACTCATATGAATTCGCCACTAATTCTATGATAGGTCAATTATAACATCTGTCCGCAAATTTGCAAGATGGAATTTTCGCCAGACAAAAAATGGCAGTTACTGTTCACTCCGTGCCCAGTAACACGCTTCGCGATGCACAGAAATCATGCTTTGCATGATTTCGCGCCGCAATTCTCGGGTTTTCTGTGAACTTTGTTCACAAAAAACACCTCGCGGAACATTACCAATGAACAGTAACCAATGGCAATCTATTCTTAATTTTGTCTGCAGAACTGCTCGCCCTTCACCAAAGCATAGGAGACCAGCTTCTCTCCATCCAGATTTTCTTTGTGCATATCCACTGCACTGATCTGATGGTTGTCATAGGTGTTGTAATAATAGATGCCCTTGTCTGCGTTGCAGCAGGAGGTGTATAAAGTAATCTCATACTTGTCTTCCCCAAGCTTACAGCAGCCCCTCTGCTGATCCACGCTGCCAAGAATATGGAAAAACTGGCTGACGCTCTCTTCCTCTGAATCACCGGAAAGGGAATTCATTTTCATAAAGGAAACCCTTACAAATCTGGACTGGGAGGACAGATCTCCCGGAAGTCCCATGCCGCCCATGCCTCGGCTGTACTGGTTCAAGACCAGTTTGTCCGAAAAGGTATTGGGATGGTTTTCTACAGCAAGGTGCATATAATTATTCAGATGAAACATCTGGTAATCAAATGGCGGATTATTGGTAAGAACCCCCACCGGGTTGTCATAAATCTTCATTCCGGACTCCATGCATTCAAGAGTGATGCATTCTTCTTTGTCTGCAATGATCCAGTGAAGCTGTGCCAGAGGAAGATTCTCCAGGAAAGGAATGTCTGTTAGATTCAGGTTCTGAAGAAGTTCTCTTGCTTCCTTTACGGTAGCACACTTTCCCAGAATCCAAGGAATCAGCTCAAACTGGGTGATATTGTCCTTGCCTGCCACTGGTTTATTGTAGTGGGCATTTCCAACGAAATTAAGTCCGGCGATTCCAAGTCCTTTCTCATTCACTGCATCATAATATAAAGGGTAATCCTGCATCACACATGCCATTCCGATCATGGCATAGTGGCTCTTTAACTGGCCGCCGTCCCGCAGGTCAAAAACGTAATTCCTGGGTGTGATCACTACCTGGTCTCCATAGGAAATCTCATAATCCAGTGTTCTTCCAAAATAAAAATCTTTTGTCTTATAGGTTGCTGCTGTACACATGCTGCCTGCCTCCTCTTATTCTATAGCCACTCAAACCTCTGGTTCCTGACTCATTTTTTGTCTGGATTTCTCTGGCACCTCGATCAGTCCAAATCTGTAAAACAATGCATAAATATAAGAAATCCCACGGATATCCCCAAGTGCCTTGGGGCGCAGAACCAGCTTCTTATTATAATGATATTTCTGTGCCCTGGCACCCTCCGCCTGATCGCTATGAGCGGTATGATCGAGCAGTTCCATACCGTCCGCGGCTTCCACCTCATCCTCTGTATCATACAAAAAGCGAAAAGCCAGCTTCACAGAGCTCCATGCCAGACTTTTGCTGTCTTCTCTTCGGTCTACCCACAATTCCTTAGTAAACCTGCCGTTTCTTCCTACTTTTAGTTTATATTGAAATGGCAGCCCGGAAGCGGTCCACATCCTGGTATTCTGAAACTCCACAATGCATCTCCACAGATTTTCCTCTGTGCAGCATTCATGGAGTCTGTGAACAGCTTCCTGCTGCCTTATATTCTGTTCATTTTTCTCTTCTGTATGCATTCGCTGACGTACCGCCTTTCCTATAGCTTCGCGGACTGCCTGGTAAAGTAGTCGTTATAGGCATCCACTACTTCCTTGCGTCCCCTGACCCGGATCGGCACACTTGCCTTATTCCGCAGGATAAAATCCTCCTGCACATCCGCAATATGTTCCATATTTACAAGATAACTCTGATGGCAACGCAAAAAACGCTGGTCATCGATTCTCTTCTCCAGCTCACTTAACTTATCTGCGGTTACAATTTCAGAACCATCCAGCATATGTATTGTCACTGTGTGGCGGTAACTTTCCAGATACAAGATATCATCTATAAATGGATAGCGGAACTGCCGTCTGCATTTCACTGCAATCCGCCTGCGAAGATCAGTCCGCAAAAGGCGCTGCAAAAGAGCATTGGTCTGCTCCTCATCTGCAGGCTTCAACAGATAACCAGATGCTTCTACCTCATAGCTCTCCAGAGCAAAATCCGGCGAAGCAGTCAGAAATATGATGGGTGCTTCTACTCCCAGCTTGCGCAGTCTTCTGGCAGTATCGATTCCGTTCAGCTCACCCATATAAATATCCAGAAAAATCAAGTCCGGCCAGATATAACCGTCTTCGATTTCTGCAAGGAGACTTTCACCGGAAACGAATTCCCGGATCTGTGCCTCCCCGCTGGTTGTTCGAAAGTACGCCATCAGCTGACGTCTCAGCACAAAGCGTTCAACCTCTACGTCATCACATATGGCTATTTCTTTTACCAAAGCTCTCCCAAAGCCTCCTCGTACTTTACATTTTTTATTATAACAGAAATTTCCTGTTTTTTAGAAAATCTGCACAATTCTCACTTTTTTAAGCACAATCCTCAGGTCTGGAGCATCGGCAGAGCATTTTTCTAACTTTATCTTCTTTTTTCTACCTTTTCAAAAGCCGCTGCCTTACCGAAACAAACAGCTTTTTGATTCTGGTATTCCCAAATATAGCACTAAAAACTGTATGCGTCAAGTAAGGAGTGACAAACCTATTTACAAAGATCCTTCACCACTTCGCCAGCAATGATCAGGCCTGCAACGGAGGGCACAAATGCTACGCTTCCCGGAATATCCCGGCGCTCTGTGCACTTATGCTTGGCTCCTGGCGGACAGATGCAATGGGTTCTGCAGCTGATGGACATGTCCTCGATCGGCCTTGTGGGCACTTCCTCGGAATATACCACCTTCAGCTTGCGCACGCCTCGCTTCTTCAGCTCGCGGCGCATCACCTTTGCAAGGGGACACACCTTTGTTTTGTAAATGTCTGCAACCTTGAACTGGCTTGCATCCAGCTTGTTTCCAGCGCCCATGGAGCTGATGATGGGAACGCCTTTTTCCTTGGCTTTCATCACAAGGGCAATTTTGGCAGTTACAGTGTCTACTGCATCTACAATGTAGTCGTACTGCTCAAATGGGAAATCGTCTGCATTTTCAGGCAGGAAAAAGCAGTTATGGGTCTGCACATCCACATCCGGATTGATTTCCAGCATACGCTCTTTCATGACTGCTGTCTTGTATTTTCCTACTGTTTTGCGGGTTGCAATGATCTGGCGGTTGAGATTAGTGAGGCAAACCTTGTCATCATCGATCAGGTCAAATGCGCCTACACCGCTTCGTACCAGTGCTTCGCACACATAACCGCCTACACCGCCGATTCCGAACACCGCTACTCTTGCGTCAGCAAGCTTTTTCATGCCGTCTTCCCCAAGAAGCAGCTGGGTTCTTGAAAACTGATTTAACATAAAATTTTTTCTCCTCGTATACTGGGTTTATTTTAATTTCAGGCCGTCTTTGAAAGCGTTTCCTACCTTCTCCCCAAGGACCAGATAGTCGTTGTTTACCGGATCGTAACTGATTGGTTTTAATTTGGCAGGATCAATGCGTCCGTCTGTGAGTACGCTTTCGTCTGCATTAATATTTACAATCTCACCTACCAGAATGCCGTTGTCGAAACTTTTTACCTTGCACTCAAGTGCCATAGGAAGCTCCTCGATCAGGGGTGCGTTTACAAATTCGCTTTTGGTTGCGTGGAAGCCGGATTTTGCAAATTTATCCGGGACTTTTGTTGCGGACTCAATTCCAACATAGTCGCTGGCTGTTACCGTATCTGCAGTTGCCATGCTTACGGTGAAAGCACCAGTCTTGGCAATGTTTTCTGTTGTTTTGTGCTCGGCCATGCTGATGCTGATCTCGTTCATGTCTGTGATAATGCCCCATGCTGCGTTCATTGCATCCGGCACACCATTCTCATCATAAGTTGCTATGATCAGTACCGGCATTGGATATAACCATGGTTTTACTCCGAAATTTGCTCTGCTCATCTTTTTATCCTCCTGATTGGTTTTATAGAAAAAGTGTTCTTGACTCTCGTCGGACATGCGCAGTTTTCCTGCGATCCTGTCTGACACTCTTATAACAGTTTTGCTTCCCACTCGGCTTCTTTGAAGCCGGTCAGTACCAGATCATCTTTCACGATCAGCGGTCTTTTTACCAGCATGCCGTTGGTGGCAAGAAGCAAAAGCTGCTCATCCTCACTCATTCCCGGCAGCTTGTCCTTTAACTGCATTTCCTTATAGAGCATGCCGCTTGTGTTGAAAAACCGTTTCAGCGGAAGACCGCTTCGCTGGTACCAGTCCTTCAGTTCTTCATAGGTTGGGTTATTCTCTACAATGTGACGGTCTGTATATGAAAGTTCATGTCCATCCAGCCATTTCTTCGCCTTCTGGCAGGTGGAGCACTTGGGGTATTCTAAAAATAACATGGAACCAGCCTCCTTTATCATTTTTCCAGTGTTCTTACTTATTATACATTATCCAGGCAGGACACTCAAGTCACTCTTCTGGTTAATGGGTGAAAATACGTTATAAATTTTTCATTATTTTATAAAAAAATTGGATAGATGACTCCACCCAATTTTTTCATATCATATAAATTATATTTCTGCCGTCAAAAATTCACTCACGCTTTCTCAAACACCAGAATCTTCTGCGCAAATTTCTTCACAATAGGCATCCAGGCTACCAGGCCGTACAGAGGGGTCAGGGTCAGCATGCCGCGGACAATATTGTCGTCTTTTACTTTTTTGAAGCCTGCGGCAATGTCTCCCAGGTCGTCAAAGCAGTTGGCACCCCAGGTAAAGGTTGCTCCGGTGGCTTTGATGGACTTCTCGATTCCTTCTTTTTTCACGAAGTAAGGGCACAGGGTTTCCATGCATACATAGGCATTGTCAAAATGATCCCGTATAATTGCAAGCATTTTCTTTACTTCGTCTGCAGTCATATACATGGTAAGACCCTCGATGATAAACAGCATTTTGCCCCGCACTTTGACCTGCTCCACCCATTTTTCGTCCAAAACGGAGCAGGCGATCGTTGAAATCCTGCCTTTTTCCTGATAGATAGAATCACGTACCTCTATGGTTTCCGGAAGATCCAGGTTATACCAGGTAAGCCGTCCATTGTCCATGCGGTATGCGCGGGTATCCAGTCCGCAGGCGATGTTCACCACGGTGCAGTCCGGGTATTTGGAAATAAACTCACTGACCAGTTCGTCAAAAACAACGCTTCTTGCCACAATTCCGCCGCTCATGGCAGTGTCCTTCTTCGCATTGCTGAAATCATAGTCCAGGCGGTCGATCAGTTCCTCTGCTTTGGCATCGTGAAATTTGTTTTTGGGATTTTTGCTGTGCATGGCGCGGGCATAAAAGCATTGGAGCATAGTTTCGGCTGTGCCGTTTAACTTGGGTTTGATTTTTTCATTGCTCATTTATTTTGCCCCCTAATTTTCAAAGGTTTTCAGAAAATCACGGATCGTACGCACATAATCCTCTGACTTCAAAACAGTAGACAAATGGCCTCCGGAAACGTATGAGATTTTTGGATCGTGCATCAGCTGAATCAAATCTTCCTGCATTTTGCCGGAAAAGAAATCCTGATTTGGAAGAATCAGAAGGATTTTTCCTTTCAGCTCCCGGAAATTTTCTGCTGTAACAGGCGTCTGGTTCATCAGATCTGCCAGCAGACTGGAGATGTGAACATCTTTCTCCTGTGCGTAATCTTTAAATATGGTTTCAAACATGTCCTGCGCGTAAGCAATCTCTTCCTTGCTTTCATTTCGGATGTGGCTCATTCCAGCTTTGATCAGCCTTGGCTTCAGCTTTTCATAATTGCAGTGCTTCATATACCAGAGCATGACCGGAGCAAAAAAGTATTTCTTTTTCAGGGTCTTCAGGGTTTCGGCATCCATTCCGCCGGTGGAAACCAGAACCATTCCACCTGCCTCGCCCGGGTATTTCTGAATGTAAATCTGTGCCACCATTCCACCATCACTGGCTCCCACAAAGATTGGCTTTTCTACGCCAATTTTCCTGAAAAAGGCATGCATGCCCGTTACCAGTTCCTGATTGGTCCGAAGCTCCTGTGGGTAATCGAAAAGCAGTACCTGGTAATCCTCCGAAAAGGCATCCACATAGTTCATCCACATTTCCAGCGTATTCATGCCGCCGTTTAGCATGACAAGTGTGCGGCTGTCCTTCCTGCCGCTTAATACATAATGAAATTTCGCACCATCAACCATCACATCCTGATATTTGTGTGAAGCCGCAAATGCTTTCAAATCCTCTGAATATGACATAACTTTCCTCCCCGCTTTTATGGTTCTTCTTTATTTCATCCACGTTTTCACAGTACGTTGCAACTAACTTTTATTATATGCTCTTTTTCTCATTTTTTCAATTTTATCTTTAGAAAAATATAAGCATCAAAAAAACACCTACCATTTCTGATAGATGTTTTCCGTTCAAATATACGATATTTATATGAATACATTACCATTATATGAAACGCATTTTCTGTTAAAACGAATTATTGCGCCTGGAAGCCATCTACTCCCTTGAAGGAAGAATATCCATCATCAGCCATAACCGTAGTGCCATTGATGGCGCTGGCCTCAGGAAGAGACATGAGCCAGATGGCATTCGCGATTTCTTCCGGAAGGATGATGCGTCCTTTCATATGGAGGCGGCTGCCGATTTCTTCGATTGGCTTATCGATCATGCCAGTTTTCACCCAGCCCGGAGCAACAGACAATACGCGGATTCCGTAAGGAGAAAGCTCGCGAGCCATAGCCTGGGTAAGCATTTTTACGCCTCCCTTGCTGGCGTGATAACCGATAGATTCTGTGTTTGCAAGAAATCCATCGATAGATCCAACATTGATAATAACGCCTGAACGCTGTTTTATCATTTCACGCGCCACCATCTGGCTTAAATTAATGGTTCCCATCAGATTAATATTGATCGTGTTCTGAATATCAGAAAGATCCAGGTCAACAAAAGCTCCGCGGGTGCCTACAACTCCGGCAACGTTGGCAAGAACATCAATTCTGCCGTACTTTTCCATTGCGATGGATACTACCTTGCGGCAATCTTCCGCAACGGATACGTCTGCTTTTACAAAAGTTACCTCCCCTTTTTGGGCTAATTCTGCAACAGCAGCTTCGCTTTCATGTCGGCCAAGAATCATAACCTTATCGCCGCAGGAAAGAAATTTTTTTGCAGTGGCAAATCCGATTCCTTTTGTTCCGCCAGTAACAATAACAACTTGATTCACAACAATTCCCCTTTCTTACCGTTTTTCTTTATTTTACTATAAGTATGGGATCTATGGTTTCTGGAAAATTTTTATATGGTGTTAAGGAAAACCTTTACACGAAAGAAATGACATGATACCATGAAAAAAATACTGGAGGTGGAAAGATTGAATGATCGGCAACTGAATTCTTTTTTGAAAATCGCAGAAACGGGGAGCTTTTCCAAGGCTGCTCAGGAAAGCTTTATTTCTGTCCCGGCTATTGTACAGCAGATTGACCGGCTGGAAGAAACCATTGGTTTTGCGCTCTTTTTTCGAAATAACCAGGGTGTTATACTGACAGAAGAGGGAAAAACCTTTTATGAAGCGGTATCTGAGATGAAAAGGATTTACGAGAAAGCCCTTTTGAAAATCAAGGATAAAAATCAGAATGGTATTCATATTGGTGTTGGGGCGAATCAATGTCCAGAGCTTCTCTTGAATGCCTGTGCCAGATTTCGTAAAAAAAATCCACAAATTCAGCTTCATTTTATAGAACTGCCCTATGAGAAGCATCTGGAAATGCTTCGACAGGGAAAAATCGACCTGACAGTGATTGCCAAACCAAAGAATTCTTTTTTGAAAGATCTAAAATACGAGGAGCTGTGCAAGGATACCTGCGCTTTCGGTGTGAACGAGGGACATGTCCTGGCAAAAAAAGAACGGATTCAGTTAGAGGACCTTTGTAATGTGAAAATTCTATGCGGAACTTATCATTATATGGAAATGTCTTTCGAACATCTGCTGAATGGAGCTAAAGCTGATCTGCAATCTCTGAACACCGAGTACGATCTGGAATCCCGGGCGCAGGCAAAATTCAATGATTCTGTGCTGGTTTTTCACAGCCGATGGAAAAACTGCTATTCCCATATGTTTCGCATAATTTCATCAGATATTTCAGCTGGCAGCATCGGAGTAGCAACGAGAAACGAACCAAACGAAACATTGACGGCACTGGTGCAGGAACTGAAAGCAACTGTATAAAACTGCCAGTCGCCCCCACCCGTAAAGCGGGTGGCTCGTAGGACGGCTTAAGCCTTTAATGCTAGAGCGTGTTTGAAAAAGGCTCTAGAGCATGTTTGAAAAAGGCTTTCTGCAAGATGTGCGCCACAATTTGTGGGAGATTTTGCCCGGATGAGGGCGTCGTAGCGGGCTACGACAAC
>CAVJRB010000398.1:0-3004 GCA_963651655.1 bacterium
ACCCGAATTCGGTTGTCGTAGCCCGCTACGACGCCCTCATCCGGGCAAAATCTCCCACAAATTGTGACGCACATCTTGCAGAAAGCCTTTTGGGGGCACGCTCTAGTAGAAAAATGGGGGAGGAACCGCATTACTGCAGTTCCATCCCCCATATTTTGCAGTCGCGGGTTCCCACGACCATATAACTTTGATAGACAGCAGGAGATGCTTCGATGACTCCCTCACTGATCTGGTGGCAGTCAAGAACCTCTCCTGTTTTTCCGTCCAGAAGATAAATGTGTCCGGTGCTGTTGCAGTAGAGCACTTTGCCGCTGCCGTCCGGATTGTACACACATACAGGAGAGGACCAGGCATAGGCAGCAGCATGCTCCCAGATGGCTTCTCCTGTATTTTTGTCAATGCAGGCAAGAACGCCCTCCGCCTGTCCTCCGGTTCTGGCTACAGTCACATAAATGTAATCGGACAATTCCTCTTTGCCCACTGCGATGGTGGACTGGACGCCGCCGGAAACCCCGTCCTCAGAGGAGCATTCGTAGGACTTCTGCCAGATGATCTCTCCGGTTTCAGCGTCAATTTTCCAAACCGGAACTTCCGCCGTGGAATTGCTTCGCCATCCAAGACGGAAGGAGGTGCTGATGTACAGGTAAAGATGTCCGTCCTCCACGGAAAGCACCGGGGAGGAGTTGGAGTCATCCAGAATATCCTGTACCCACACAAGCTGCAGGGTGTTCAGATCCAGGCACATCAGATTGCCGCCGTTATCCGACATGAAAATATAGCCGTCGTAGATGGCTGCACTGTCCTCCATGCCAAGCCAGTAGGAAGCCACACTGGTTCTGGTTCCGTAATAATGCCATTTCACAACCGGATCCGGGGCGATGGACAGGGTGCCTGCCGCCGGATCGTAGCTGGTATTTAACTTGATCAGGTAAAGAATGCCGTTTTCCCCGGGGTAGATCAGGGTGTCGGTTTTTGCATCCACAAGGGCGGAGGAGTCGAAGTAGCTTAAGTTTCCACGCAGGGAAAATGGATCGTTGTTTCCGAAGGTGTACATAACGCTGCAGTCCAGAAGATTAACGATGAAAACCCTGGCAGTTCCTTCGTTGCTGTCGTAACCGGCACCTACATACAAAATAGGATAGCCTCTTGGGTCCAGGGCACCGGCTCCCTTGAAGGTGTAGCCAAGGAAAAGGGCTTCTCTTGTTGGCTCACCTGTTTCCAGATCCAGGAAATACACATATCCGTCCATGCAGGCGTAGATCACTTCCACAAGGTCATCCTTTTCTTTGGCCCAGTCGTACATGTTCATGGACTGCTTGGCTTCTTTGGACCATTTTTCCATAAGAGGCTGTCCGGTCCAGCCGCTTCCCGACCAGGTGGCGTCGCCCACCGTGATGGAGCCTGTGCTGGCAGTCCAGAGATCCTTTATTTTGCCCTCTTTGATCTGGGTGTTTCCATAGGAGGCAGTGTCGCGGAAGTTGTTGCCCCGGAAGGTAACAATTCCGTCCACATCTGTGTAGCTGATTCCTGCATCAAAGGAATGGGTGTCAGCGGACTGGTAATCGGAAAGATCTGCCAGGGTCTGTCCATTTACCTCGATGGCTGTGGAGTCTATGTAAAGAGAGGGCTTTGTGGACTCCACGCATGCGGGGGAAAAGCTGGCAGGCTTTGCCATAGCTGCCTTTACCTCTGCAAGGGAGCCGGTTTGCTCCATGTTAAGTCCTCCATCCTCCGAGGAGACTGCAATCATGGAGACTGTGTTAGCAGACTCCTTTATTTTCCCTGCGAGCCGGGTAACTCCAAAAACGGTAAGAGCCGTGGCGCCCAGAATCCCGCCTGTGAGAAGCAGCTTCTTCATCCGGTATCTTCGCTGTATCTGTCTTTTTCGTTTTCCTGTTTTTCTTTTCATACTGTAAATCCTTCCATTTATATACTGCCTGATTTTCGCTGTACTAGAGCGTGTTTGAAAAAGGCTTTCTGCAAGCTGTACGTCACAATTATTTTTCAAACACGCTCTAGATTATACAGCCAGCCACATGGAAATACAAGGCTGGTCTGGCAATCTTTTTTTCTTGACAGATGATATTGAACATTGCTAAAATAGTACTAATTGTGTGATGAAATTGATGGGTTTTATGATACCAGTGCCAAATGAGCGGCTAAAGACCATTTGGCATTCCTATCATTGTATAGAGATAAAGGAGGAAGAGAAATGCTGAAAGTATGGATCGTAGGATCAGAAGGCCAGATTGGCGAAGCAATCAATGAAGTGCTGAATCCGCTGGAGATTGAAGCTCTGAATACAGATAAGAATGAGCTTGATATCACAGAAACCGATGAAGTGCTCCGTTTCGGTGAGATTAACCGTCCGGACGTGATCATCAACTGTGCCGCACTTACCGATGTTGAGCTTTGCGAAAAAGAGCCGGAGCATGCATTCCGCGTAAATGCCCTGGGTGCCCGCAACTTAAGTATTGTGGCAAGAAAAACAGGGGCGAAGATGGTTCAGCTGTCTACAGATGATGTTTTTGACGGCCTTGGCAAAAAGCCATACACAGAGTTTGACGACACCAACCCCATAACCGTTTACGGCAAATCCAAACGTGCAGGGGAGCGCTATGTGAAGGAGTTTACCCACAAGCACTTTATTATCCGAAGCAACTGGGTTTACGGCAAGGGCAATAACTTTGTAAACCGTGTGCTTGCGGCAGCAGATGCAGGACAGGCTCTGTCTGTAGCTGAGGACCAGTATGGCTCCCCTACAAGTGCCAAGGATCTGGCAAGGATCATTCTTTACCTGATCCGCACCAATGAGTATGGAACTTATCACGCTACCTGCAAGGGCGTGTGCAACCGTTATGAATTTGCAAAGGAAATCCTTCGTCTTGCCGGCAAAGAGGAGCAGTTAAACCCGGTGCCTACACCGCAGTCTGATCTGTCTTCTGCAAGACCGGCCTACGCAGTTCTGGATAATTTTATCCTTCGTATTATTGACGTATACGAT
>CAVJRB010000399.1:0-5048 GCA_963651655.1 bacterium
AAAACCCCCCAATACATTATATAGTTTTTGCTACACCCCATAAGAAGAAATACCTTCTCCAAAAAAGACAGCTTTCATCGGCTGTCTTTTTTACGTATAGGGGCTAGAGCCTTTTTCAAGCACGCTCTAGATCAAAAACTTTGGTGAAAACGCCTTGAACATAGACGGAAGTTTGGAGGATAAGCCGAATTTTAACTGTTGTGGAAAACAGGAATTTCAGTTAAAATAAATGCAGAATGAATGAGTGCAGAATGAAAGAGGGACGTTATGGAGCGTAATAATGCAGATGTAATGAAAAAAATGCAGTATATCTTGAATATGAGACCGGTTTTGAACACAGAGGCATTGTTTAGCGATGGTTCTGATTATTACCGCTGTCCGTCAAACCCTAAGGCAGGAGAGAAAGTAAGGATCCGTTTTCGTACTAAGCGAAACAATGTAGATATGGTTTATCTGGTATACGACGGCAAGCGCCAGCAAATGGAGCGCGTAGCTAAGTCAAACGGATTTGATTATTATGAGACTTCTATTATTATGGGAGAGGAGATCGTCCGCTACCATTTTGAGATCACCTATGGATGGGTGACCTGTTATTATAATTACCAGGGTGTTTCCATGAACCCGGAGGAGCGTCTGGAGTTCGAGATTTATCCGGATTATGATACACCGGAGTGGGCCAAGGGTGCGGTTATGTACCAGATCTTTGTGGATCGTTTCTATAACGGAGACCCGTCCAATGATGTGGAGGACAGGGAGTATTTTTATATTGGAGATACCACATCAAGAGTCCGTGACTGGGGCAAGGTTCCTGCGGTTATGGGCGTAAGAGAGTTCTACGGCGGAGACCTGCAGGGTATTCTGGATAAGCTGGATTACCTTCAGGATCTGGGCGTGGATGTTATTTACCTGAACCCGATCTTCGTTTCCCCAAGCAATCACAAGTATGATATTCAGGATTATGAGTACGTGGATCCTCATTACGGCAAGATCGTGGAGGATATGGAGGGCGGACTTCTGAATGAAGGGGACCGTGAGAATGCCCATGCGCAGAAGTTTATCAAGCGTGTGACAGATAAGAAGAACCTGGAAGCCAGCAATGAGCTGTTTGCTCATCTGGTAGATGAGATTCACAAACGCGGCATGAAGGTGATCCTGGACGGCGTATTTAACCACTGCGGTTCTTTCAATAAATGGATGGACAGAGAGCGGATCTATGAGAACCAGGAGGGATATCCAAAGGGTGCTTATATTTCTGCAGACAGCCCCTACAGATACTACTTTAATTTCTATGATGAGAACCGCTGGCCGTATAACCCAACCTACGATGGCTGGTGGACCCATGATACACTGCCGAAGCTGAATTATGAGGCTTCCAGAGAGCTTTACGACAAGATCCTGGAGATTGGCAAAAAATGGGTTTCTGCTCCGTACAATGTAGACGGATGGAGACTGGATGTGGCAGCAGACCTTGGACACAGCAATGAGTTTAACCACCAGTTCTGGAAGGATTTCCGCAAGGCTGTGAAGGAAGCCAACCCCAATGCCATTATTCTGGCAGAGCATTACGGCAATCCGGAAAGCTGGCTGCAGGGTGATGAGTGGGATACGGTCATGAACTATGACGCATTTATGGAGCCGCTGACCTGGTTCCTGACCGGTATGGAGAAGCACAGTGATGAGTGCAGGGATGACCTTTATGGAAACAGCGATGCTTTTATTGGGGCAATGAAGACCCATATGAGAGCCCTTCATATGTCCGCCCTTTATACTTCCATGAATGAGCTTTCCAACCACGACCATTCCAGATTCCTGACCAGAACCAACCGCAGGGTAGGAAGAATTTCCTATGCAGGAGCGGAGGCTGCTTCCCAGAATATAAATCCTGCAGTGATGCGTGAGGGCGTTGTGGTGCAGATGACCTGGCCGGGCGCACCTACTGTTTATTATGGGGATGAGGCCGGCGTCTGTGGATTTACCGATCCGGATAACAGAAGAACTTATCCGTGGGGACATGAGGATCAGATGATGATCGCATTCCACAGGGATATGATCAAGATTCATAAAGAATACGGATTCCTCAGCAATGGTTCCTTAGTGTTCCTGTGGAACGATTATCAGGGACTTTGCTTCGGAAGATTTTCCCATGATGAGAGAATGATCGTGATCTTAAACAACCGGAATGAGGACCGCGAGGTAGAAATTGAAGTATGGAAGACCGGAATCAGCAGACTCCGTGATTCTGTGCTGAAGAGAATCATGCTGTCCTACAGGGACGGATACACAACCGAGGAATACGAATACACCGCCAAAGCCGGCGTGATCAAAGTGCCAATGCCTGCGTTTGGAGCTATGGTGCTGTATCATAAGTGTGAGAATCCTACAATTTTTGTGGAAGAGGAAAATTGATGAAAGAGAATTATAACAGAACCCTGCAGGCCTGTTTCGTGGGGTATGTGGTGCAGGCGATTGTAAATAACTTTGTGCCGCTGCTGTTTCTGACTTTTCAGGGGACTTATGGGATTTCCCTGGAGAAGATTACCTTGCTGGTTACCTTTAATTTCGGCCTGCAGCTGATCATTGACCTGGTGTCCATCAGTTTTGTGGACCGGATTGGTTATCGGGCATCTATGATTTTGGCACATTTGCTGGCGGCTTTGGGGCTTATTTTGATTACGATTTTGCCGGAGGTTATGAGTGATCCCTTTGTGGGACTGTTTCTGGCTGTGCTGGTGTATGCAGCCGGCGGCGGACTTCTGGAGGTGCTGGTAAGCCCGGTTGTGGAGGCATGCCCTACAGATAATAAGGAGAAGGCTATGAGTCTTCTGCATTCCTTTTACTGCTGGGGACATGTGGGCGTTGTGCTTGTTTCCACCCTGTTTTTCACTGTATTTGGAATTTCCAACTGGAAGATCCTGGCTGTGATCTGGGCCATTGTCCCTCTTTGCAACGCAGCGGTCTTTACACGGGTTCCCATGGCGTCCCTTCTGGAAGAGGGTGAGAAGGGGATGTCCATGAAAGAGCTGTTCGGCATGAAAATTTTCTGGGTGCTGATGCTTATGATGCTGTGTGCCGGTGCCAGCGAGCAGGCGGTAAGCCAGTGGGCATCTGCCCTTGCTGAGAAAGGCTTTGGCTTTAGCAAAACAGTGGGAGATCTGGCAGGTCCCCTGTCCTTTGCGGCGCTGATGGGATGTTCCAGAGCTTTTTACGGAAAGTTCGGGGAGAAGATCAATCTTGAGAGATTTATGCAGTGGAGCGCGGCTCTTTGCATTGTATCCTATCTGATGATCGCATTTATTCCCATTCCGGCACTTGGATTCTTAGGCTGTGCCCTTTGCGGCCTCTCCGTTGGAATTATGTGGCCGGGTACCTTTAGTATGGCATCCGCTGCCATGAAAAGGGGCGGAACAGCATTGTTTGCTCTTCTTGCCCTGGCAGGTGACTTGGGATGCTCCTCAGGACCGACCTACGTGGGAATGATCTCAAGCAGATTTCACGATAACCTGAAAACCGGTATTTTCGCAGCTTTGGTATTTCCGGTTCTGCTGATCGTGGGAGTGGAAATGATCTCGAAATTGAGAAAGAAAGCGTAAAGGTGAAAGGACTCTGGAATGTACGGTGGTATGTTCCGGAGTTTTTTTATAATGAAAAGCTTTGGCATAAAACAAAAAAATCTCCCGAGCTATACTCAGGAGATTTATAATGGATGGAGAAGGATTCGAACCGCTTTGGTATTAGACAAAAAGATCTCCCGAGCTATACTCGGGAGACCTATAGTGGATGGAGAAGGATTCGAACCTTCGAAGGCATCGCCAGCAGATTTACAGTCTGTCCCCTTTGGCCACTCGGGAATCCATCCATGAACCTGTTACATTATATACAATCCCGGCATATTTTGCAAGTTATTTTTTCTTTTTTTACACCTTTTGCTGCTTAGAAATGAAAAAAACAATCAATAATCCATTTTTTTTGCAAATAGCTAGACGAATTGAAAAAAATCTGCTAAACTACAAGCAATGGAAATAGTTAAGGTGTTTCCAAAGATAGGAGGAATTTTATCATGTATGAGTTAGTTAATGCAACAGAGATGCTTAAAAAAGCAAAAGCTGGACATTATGCAGTTGGTCAGTTCAACATCAACAACCTTGAGTGGACAAAGGCTATCCTGCTTACAGCACAGGAACTGAACTCCCCGGTTATCCTGGGTGTTTCTGAGGGTGCTGGTAAGTACATGACTGGTTACAAGACTGTTGTTGGTATGGTGAAAGGCATGATGGAAGAGCTGAAGATCACTGTTCCGGTTGCTCTTCATCTGGATCACGGTTCCTATGAAGGATGCCTGAAATGCGTTGAGGCTGGATTCTCATCCATTATGTTCGACGGATCTCATTACCCGATCGAAGAGAACGTTGCCAAGACAAAAGAGCTGGTTAAGATCACAAGAGAGCACGGAATGTCCTTAGAGGCAGAGGTTGGCTCCATCGGCGGTGAGGAAGACGGCGTTATCGGTATGGGCGAGTGCGCAGATCCTAAGGAATGCAAGATGATCGCTGATCTTGGTATCGATTTCCTGGCAGCAGGTATCGGTAACATCCATGGTAAATATCCGGCTAACTGGAAGGGCTTAAGCTTTGAGACTCTGGATGCTATTCAGCAGCTTACAGGGGACATGCCGTTAGTACTTCACGGTGGTACAGGTATTCCTACAGACATGATCAAGAAAGCAATTGACCTTGGAGTTTCCAAGATCAACGTTAACACAGAGTGCCAGCTTTCTTTCGCAGCAGCTACACGTAAATACATCGAGGAAGGCAAGGATGAGCAGGGTAAAGGATATGACCCACGTAAACTTCTTGCACCTGGCTTCGAGGCTATCAAAGCTACTGTTAAAGAGAAAATGGAGATCTTCGGATCCGTTGGAAAAGCCTGAATATGACTTTGTTCCGCATCTGCGGAATGCCAGAGGGGGACTGCTTTTGCAGTCCTCCTTTTTTCACTTTATAGGAAAGACCGCCTCCGGCGCTCTCTTGAATTGAAAAATGCCCGCACGG
>CAVJRB010000400.1:0-4965 GCA_963651655.1 bacterium
GTGCGAGATCGTAACCTCAGCAGGCGCAGATTACATTAAAACCTCCACGGGCTTTGGCGGCGCAGGCGCAACCTTCGCAGACATTGAGCTGTTCTCCAAACACATCGGACCAAATGTGAAGATGAAAGCAGCCGGCGGAATTTCCTCCCTTGAGGATGCTGAGAAATTCTTATCTCTTGGCGCCGACAGACTGGGAACCAGCCGTATTATCAAAATCGTAAAG
The DNA here is from genome assembly GCA_963651655.1 of bacterium. Taxonomy (GTDB): domain Bacteria; phylum Bacillota; class Clostridia; order Lachnospirales; family Lachnospiraceae; genus Blautia_A. The sequence goes on from CAVJRB010000400.1 coordinate 224, forward strand.
AACGAGAAAGCTACCGGTTATTGATTTTCGCAGAGAAAAATTTGCCTATCGGAGCGCTTTGTGAACCATATTCACAGAAGACTCATGAATTTCAACGTAAAGAGTGTAGCTGTGAAATTGTTACCATTAACAAAAAGAAACAAGGGGTGTGAGAATGGAAAAAGAAATCAGAAATAAATTAATCGATACTGCCATAGCGCAGCTGCAATATTCTTATACACCATATTCCAATTTTAAAGTAGGCGCAGCCCTGCTGGCAAAAAACGGTCAGATCTACACCGGCTGCAACATTGAAAACGCAGGCTACACCGCCACCAACTGTGCGGAGCGAACCGCCTTTTTCAAGGCTGTAAGCGAAGGCGTTAAGGAATTCCAGGCAATCTGCGTAGTAGGCGGAAAAGAGGGTGTTCTTACAGAATATGCAGCTCCCTGCGGAGTATGCAGACAGGTGATGATGGAGTTCTGCAATCCGGAAACCTTCCAGATCATTCTGGCAGTGGATAAGGAGCACTACGATATTTACACATTAAAGGAACTGCTCCCTCTGGGCTTTGGACCTTCCAATCTGGCCTGACCGTAGGAGAAGAAATTATGACAACAGAAGAATTAAAGGCCCTCCCCAAGGTGGAGCTTCACTGCCACCTGGACGGGTCACTTAGCCGGGAATTTATAGAATCAAGACTTGGACGGGCAGTACAGCCAGAAGAACTTAGCGTATCAGATGACTGCACCTCTTTGGCCGAATACCTTGAGAAATTTTCCCTTCCCGGACAGTGCATTATGGATGAGAAGGGATTAGAAGGGGCTGGCTATGACGTGTTAAAAAGCATGAGCCAGGAGAATGTATGCTATGCGGAAATCCGCTTTGCACCTCTTTTATCCGAGACAGAGAACATGAGCTGCCGGGCAGTGATCGAAGCACTGTTAAAAGGCCTTGAGCGGGGCAGAAAGGATTTCGGCGTGGACTTCGGCGTGATCACCTGTGCCATGCGCCATCACAGCCAGGAGGACAACAGCCGCATGATCAAAACTGCCCGGGAGTATCTGGGATATGGCGTGTGCGCCGCGGACCTGGCAGGCGCGGAAGCCTCTTATCCAATGTCACAGTTCATGGAGCTGTTTACAGACACCCGCAAATTGGAAATGCCCTTTACTCTCCATGCAGGAGAGTGCGGAAGCGTGCAGAACATTGTGGATTCTGTAAAAGCAGGAGCTGGCAGAATCGGTCATGGAATTGCCATGAGAGGCCACGCTGATCTGCAAAAGGAGCTTGCACAGATGGGCATTGGCGTTGAAATGTGCCCCATCAGCAACCTGCAGACAAAGGCAGTACAGAGTACTGCCCAGTATCCCATCCGTGAATTTTTAAATGCAGGCCTGAAGGTTTCCATCAACACGGACAACCGTACTGTCAGCAATACCACGCTGACAAAGGAACTGCAGTTCATTCAGAAGACCTATGGAATTACAGATGAGGAGATTCTGATCCTTATGAAAAATGCGGCAGACACTGCATTTGCAGGCGAAGAAGTCAAAGAGAAACTACACAGAAAACTGTATATAGGTCGATAAATGACCTGTTGAATAAAACATGGCAGAAGCAATTCTGCGAAATACAAAAAAGCAGCAGAAATGGGGGATTTTATTTTGAAAAAATATGAAAGAATTTTTGTGATCGTCCTGGATTCTCTGGGAATCGGCGCTATGCCGGATTCCGAAAAGTTTGGTGATGTGGGAGTGGATACCTTCGGACATATTCTGGATAAAATGGGTTCCCTGGAAATACCAAATTTAAGAAAACTGGGAATGTTAAATCTGCATCCAGCCGGAAATATGACAGGCGTGGAGCATCCTATGGGACGCTACATGCGCATCACAGAAGCCAGCAACGGCAAGGACACCATGACCGGGCACTGGGAAATGATGGGAATCAGAACAACCAAGCCTTTTATCACCTTTACAGATCACGGATTTCCGCCAGAATTGATCGCAGAGCTTGAGAAGCGCTGCGGCAAGCGTGTAATCGGAAACAAAAGCGCAAGCGGCACGGAGATTATCGAAGAGCTGGGCGAGGAAGAAATCAACACAGGCGCCATGATCGTCTATACCTCTGCAGACTCTGTTCTTCAGATCTGCGGAAATGAGGAGACTTTTGACCTTCAGAACCTGTACCGCTGCTGTGAGATTGCCCGTGAGATCACCATGAAGGATGAGTGGCGGGTAGGCCGTGTCATTGCAAGACCCTATGTGGGTAAAAAGAAAGGCGAGTTTAAGCGCACCAGCAACCGCCATGACTATGCTCTGAAGCCAACTGGCTTAACCACCTTGAATGCACTTAAGGACGCCGGCCTGGATGTGATCGGCGTAGGTAAGATCAACGATATTTTCTGCGGCGAGGGAATCACAAAGACCTATCATTCCAACAGTTCCGTACACGGCATGGAGCAGACCATTGCCATCAGTAAAGAAGACTTTAAGGGACTTTGCTTTGTCAATCTGGTTGATTTTGACGCCCTGTGGGGACACAGACGAAATGTGGAAGGTTACGGCAAAGAAATCGAGAAATTCGATAAGAACCTGGGCGTTCTTCTTGAAGAGCTTCGGGAGGATGACCTTCTGATCCTGACGGCAGATCACGGAAATGATCCCACCTACACAGGTACAGACCATACAAGAGAATACGTTCCGTTCCTTGCTTATTCCCCGCAGATGAAAGAGGGCGGAGCCATCGAAAACGAAGATACCTTTGCTGTGATCGGCGCTTCTGTTGCGGATAATTTTGAGGTAAAAATGCCGGAAGGAACCATTGGACATTCTATTTTAGAGAAACTGAGTTAAACTCAGAATAAGCTTTTTGTGCAGCAGAATATGAGGAAATGATATGAAACACACATACTTGCACGATGTACTTCCGTTTCTTCGGGAACTGGAAAGAGAGAAACAGAAACAGTTTGAAGCTTATTTCCGCACGGCGCCTTTGTGGCTGATGGATTTGTTTCAGAGCGAGGTAATGGAAGCTGGCACTACCTTTATCCGGGAAAATGAGCCTGCAGATACCATTTTCTTTGTCGCAAGGGGAAGAGTGAAAGCCACAGATTACCGGGTGTCCGGCATTGCCTACGATTTTATGAAGCCCATGAATCTGATCGCCCTTGGGGGAATGGAAGTGATTCTGGGCCAGGATACCTACCAGACCACTTTGCAGACAGAAACGGAATGCATTGTGACCAAGCTTCCAAGAGCCCAGTATGAGAAATGGATCTATTCAGATACGGAAGCCTTTCGCACGGAAGCCAGGCTTACCTGCGCCTCCCTTCTGGAGGAGGAGCGGCGGAACCGCCTGTATCTGTTTCTGGAAGGTGCGGACCGGCTGGCTGTGCTGTTTGCGGACTGGTTTGAAAAATACAGCAAAAATGAACAGCTTTGCATCAATGAGAGCCGTCAGAATCTGGCAGATGAGACAGGCCTTTGCCTGAAAAGCATCAGCCGTGCCATCAAGAAATTTCAGGCAGATGATCTGATCACCAAGAAAGGCAATCAGATCTGGATCAATGAGAGGCAATACAGAGGCCTGAAAAGAACTGTAGATGAAAAAATAGGCAGTGTATAAAAGGAGAAGGTGTACATGAGCGATTTATATAAGAAATTAGAAACTTGCCTTGCAAGTGTCAGAAAGAAAACAGATTTTAAACCGGAAGTGGCGCTGATCTTGGGATCCGGTCTTGGAGATTATGCGGATGAGATCCAGATTGAGACGACCATTGATTATACGGAAATTGAAGGTTTTCCAACCTCTACGGTAGCTGGCCACAAGGGCAGATTTGTATTTGGTTATGTGAAAAATGTGCCGGTTGTGATCATGCAGGGAAGAGTTCACTATTATGAAGGGTACCCTATGACAGATGTGGTGCTTCCTACCAGACTGATGGGTATGATGGGTGCGAAGAAGCTGTTTCTTACCAATGCGGCTGGCGGTGTGAATCCCTCCTTTAAACCGGGGGATTTCATGATGATCACCGACCACATTACCACTGGAATTCCAAGTCCCCTGATCGGACCGAACCTGGACGAGCTTGGAAGCAGATTCCCGGACATGAGTGAGGTGTACAGCAAAAGACTTCGCGAAGTGATCCGCACCTCTGCGAAACACTGCGGCATTTCCATTCAGGAAGGTGTTTACGTGCAGTTTACAGGACCGAACTATGAGACTCCAGCAGAAATAAAAATGGCAGCTGCCTGGGGCGGCGATGCAGTGGGAATGAGCACTGCCTGCGAGGCGATGGCAGCCCGCCACATGGGACTTGAGGTTTGCGGAATTTCCTGTATCACCAACATGGCAGCCGGAATTTCCAAGGAAGAGCTGAACCACAAGGAAGTCCAGGAGACAGCTGACAGGGTCGCAAAATCCTTCAAGGAACTGGTAACAGAAATTATTGTGAATATGTAACAGGTAACAAAGGAGAAAGAGAAAGTATGGGAATTGTTGTAATCGGTGATGTTTTTATCGATGTGAAAGGGTATTCCACAGCACCTTTTATTCCAGGCGGAAGAAATGCGGGAGTGATCCAGCAGATTCACGGCGGAGTGGGAAGAAATGTGGTAGAAGATATTGCCAATATAGAGCTGGAGCCCACATTTGTCAGTCTGGTTGATGACGATGCTATGGGCGAGGAAGTGATCCGCAAGCTGGAGCGCCACAAGGTGGACACCAGATTTATGCGCAAGGTGCCAAACGGCATGGG
>CAVJRB010000401.1:0-3482 GCA_963651655.1 bacterium
TTTCCAGGCTTGCCACCCGCTTGGCTGCTGCCCCTTTGTCAATTTTCAAGGACTCTCTCATCACAGTCTGGGTCACTCCTGGATTGTGCCGGATAAAATGTATCACATCAAATTCCGCAGTACCGATGCCGTCTTCTTTCATCATCTGTACAGTGAATTTGCTGACCTCACGGGCAATTTTCGTCATTTTACGCTGCGTGCTGTCCATGGTTTTCTCCTTTCCCGCTTACTTATTTCGATTCAATTAGTTGTATGTTCAACTAGTTAGATGATAGTACAACTAAATTATTCTGTCAAGCACTAGAGCGTGCCCGCCGGCAACAAGGCATATGAAAAGGGCTGTGCCCCTGCTGAAATAAATCGGCAGATACACAGCCCTGTAAAGTACTTTTTATTTTGTAAAATTATTTCAGGAAATTTTCCCCTGCAAATTCCATCACATCTTATCCGGTGCTTCAAATCCCAGAAGATCAATGCTTGTCTCAAGCACTCTCTTGGTCAGCTGGAGCAGGCGGATATAGGATTCCTTCTGTGCCTGGTTCTCCTCGCTGAGGATCTTGGTCTCATGATAGAAGCTGTTGAATGCATTGGATACTTCGTAAATATAAGCACAGATCTTGTGAGGTGCCTTCTCCTCAAATGCACTCTCGATCATGCTGCCAAATCCGGAAAGCTGAAGCATCAGGTTCTTCTCGCTTCCATTGGAGGCCTTCAGAAGCTCACCAGCCTCAAGGTTTCCGCCTGCTTCCACGTAACGATTCAGGATGGACTTGATACGAACGATGGTGTAAAGGATGTACGGACCTGTATTTCCCTCAAAGGAAGTAAATCTGTCTACATCGAAAATATAATCCTTGGTTGCCTGATTGGAAAGATCGCCGTATTTGATTGCAGCCAGACCTACGATCTTGGCAGTATCTTTGGCATCCTTATCGCGGACGCTTCTGTTCTCCACGATCTTATTAAACATTTCCTCATCAATGTCTGCGATCAGGTTCTCAAGGCGCATAACGCCGCCTTCTCTGGTCTTAAACGGCTTGCCGTCCTTGCCGTTCATGGTACCAAATCCAAGGAAGGAAAGCTTGGTGTCATCCTCTACCAGTCCGGTCTTTCTTGCGCAGCGGAATACTTGGATGAAGTGCAGTTCCTGACGTTTATCTACAACGTAAAGAATCTCATCCGGGTGGAACAGCTTCATACGCTCTACGATGGTAGCAAGGTCTGTGGTGGTATAAAGAGAAGCTCCGTCAGATTTCAGAAGCATGCAAGGCGGAATTTCCTTGGTATCAGTATCTTCCTTTACATCCACAACAAGAGCGCCCTGATCCTGGTATGCGAAGCCTTTTTCCTTCATCATTTCTACCATATCCGGGATGTATGGCTGTGCATCGGATTCCTTTTTCCAGAGGTCAAAGGATACGTTTAAGTTGGCATAGTTTCTCTTAAGGTCTGTGACGGAAACATTCATAATGTGGTTCCAAAGAGCCATGTATCCCGGCTTGCCCTGCTGAAGAAGGTGAGTGGCCTCAAGTGCCTCCTGGCGGTATGCCTCATCCTCTTTGGATTTGCCGCTTGCACATGGATAAATCTCCTCCAGCTCGCTGATGGTAAACGGTGCTTCTGTTGGATATTCTCCTGTAAAGCTGTCATCAAAATATACAAGCTCCGGCTGTCTGTGCTTCAGTTCGGTGATGATCAGTCCCATCTGAAGTCCCCAGTCCCCAAGATGAACGTCACCGATCACCTTGTGTCCCACGAAACGTCCGATTCTCTTAATGCTCTCGCCGATGATGGCAGAACGAAGATGTCCTACATGAAGGGGCTTGGCAACGTTTGGTCCGCCGTAGTCGATCACGATGGTCTTCGGCTCTTTGGCTGTGTCTGCGCCAAGCTTCTCATCCCTCTCCATTTCCTTCAGATAATCTGCAAGGAACTCCTCGCTGACCTTCAGGTTAATGAATCCCGGCTTTACCATTTCTTTCATGGAAAAGACCTTGGAGTCTGCCAGATTGGCTACTACGTCATCAGCGATCATAAACGGTGCTTTTTTGTAGGCTTTGGCTCCTGCCATGGCACCGTTGCACTGATATTCACAAAGGTCCGGGCGGTTGGAAACGCCTACTTTGCCGTAGGACGGATCGTATCCCGCTTTCTCAAATGCAGAAGAAAGCTCTTCCGCCATATAGTCTGTAAGTTTTTTCATAAATCCTCCTAAATTCCCCGAGGGGATGTTATTTCTGTTATCATTTCTGCAATTTCTGTCACGCGACAGTTCAAAAAAGTTCATTCACAGAACTATTTCTGACTCTGTAACTCCTGTCTGTATATTACACGGTCACTTTACGTGAACATGCAATGGCAAGGGAACCATATCCAATGTGACATGCCACACTAAGAGACAGCGGATCCATGTGGATCTCCATTCCCGGAAATGCTTCCTGCATCTCCTGCTTCCACTCCTCTGCTTCTTCCGGGTTGCCTGTGTAAGCTGCCTGAAGGCACATCTCACCATTCTGAACAAACTGGGCAAAGCGATCCTCAAAGTCTGCCTTCATGGCTTTCAGCATGGTGCGTCTGGCCTGCTTCTTGCCTCTTACCTTGGCAAAGGCATCCAGCTTCTCTCCCTGGATCTGCAGTACCGGCTTCAGGTTCAGAACCGTACCGATGGCTGCCGCCGCCGGGGTGATTCTTCCGCCCTTCTTCAGATATTTCAAAGTCTCAAGGGTAATATAAATACTGGAATTGAACTTCTCCTCCTCCAGGATCTTCTTAATCTCTGCACCGCTTCTGCCTGCCTCACGAAGGGTAATGGCATCCTCCACAGACTGGCGCTGGGTTACGGAAATCCGCTGATTGTCTACCACATGCACTCTGCCCTCGTATTCCTGGGCAAGTCCCATTGCGGTAGCACAGGTAGCACTAAGTCCGCTTGACATAGGAATGTGCACGATCTCATCATATTCCTTCAGAAGATTGTCCCAAAGTCCCATGGTCTCTCCCGGGCTTGGCTGGGAGGTAGAAATCGAAGCGTCGCTCTTCAGCCACTGATAAAATTCCTCCTGGCTTAAGGTGATTCCTTCCAGATACATTTTCTCATTAATAAAAAAAGGCATAGGGATCACAGATACTCCAAGTCTGCGTCCTTCCTCCTGCGTAATGCCGCTGTTACTGTCCGTTACAATGGCAATCTTACTCATTCAATCTCTCCTTATCTCTTATAAAAAGTCGTCACTGTTCTGCCCTTTCGGCTCTGATTTTCCAGATAAAACAGCAACTGTAAATCCTCATCCCCGCTGGAACCTGTTTGAAAAGGACTCCAGGGTCTTACATTCCATTATAATACCTCTGGTCCCTTCTGGCAAATACTTTAGAGAAATCTCTCACGAAAAAATGTACCAAAATATTCCTTTTCCCGGAAAATTCTTTTGGCAAAAACAGGAAAAGGACGTCTGGTACAGCATTTTATGTATGCCCTACCAGAC
>CAVJRB010000402.1:0-4126 GCA_963651655.1 bacterium
CAGGAATACTTCAGCACCAAGAAGCTCATAAACCTTAACAGTAGATGTCATTGGAGCGCTTGGAGAAGCCTCGATGAACATCTGGGAATCATGAATATCCTCTGGACGGATACCAAGAACAACTGTCTTTCCAACATAGCCGCCATCTTTGAGAACTTTAGCTTTTGCAGCTGGGATAACAACGTCATACTCACCAACTTTAGCAACAAGGTCGCCGCCTTTTTCTGCGATCTGAGCGTCAAGGAAGTTCATCTGCGGAGATCCCATGAATCCTGCTACGAACAGGTTGCCTGGCTGCTCATAAAGGTGCTGCGGTGTATCAACCTGCTGAACAACACCATCTTTCATAACAACGATTCTGGTACCAAGGGTCATAGCCTCTGTCTGGTCATGTGTTACATAGATGATAGTTGCGCCCAGTCTCTGGTGAATCTTGGAGATCTCGATACGCATCTGTACACGAAGCTTTGCATCCAAGTTGGAAAGAGGCTCATCCATAAGGAATACCTTAGGATTACGAACGATAGCACGTCCCATAGCAACACGCTGTCTCTGTCCACCGGAAAGAGCCTTCGGTTTACGATCAAGAAGTTTCTCAAGGTCAAGGATTCTAGCAGCTTCTCTAACTGCTTTGTCAATCTGGTCTTTCGGAACTTTACGAAGTTTCAGACCAAATGCCATGTTATCATATACTGTCATATGAGGATACAGAGCGTAGTTCTGGAATACCATTGCGATATCACGGTCTTTCGGCTCTACATCGTTCATAACTTTGTCACCGATCTTTAATGTACCACCGCTGATCTCCTCAAGACCTGCGATCATACGAAGTGTTGTAGATTTACCACATCCGGATGGTCCTACGAAAATGATGAACTCTTTGTCTTCGATTTCAAGGTTGAAGTCTTTAACTGCCTGGAAACCATTCGGGTAAGTTTTGTTAATGTGCTGTAATGATAAGCTTGCCATGATTTTTCCTCCAAATTTTCAATACATTATGATAATCAAAATTGTTTCGATGCTTTTTTCATCTGCTGTTAGTATAGCGAAATTGGCCCGAAAGGGCTAGGGCAGAATCATACAAACTTTTGAACTGTTTCTTGTCAATCTGACGAAAAAGCGGTGGCAGAGGGGGATCTTCTCTCGTTTATGAACATTCCCTGCAGTGATTTTGCCTGAAAAAGATGGATAAACCAGTCACATTTGCACAAAAACAGGTAGTAGATGTTCAGGCCGCAGCCGTGCATGGTCTCATAATTGCCCTGGCCTTTGGACAAAATCACATCTGCGCTTTGCAAAAGTTCCCTTGCATGGGTGCTGATCCCATGAAACCAGGTGCCGCCCACATCACTGCCGTTTCCCAGCACCGGGACAATGTCTGTAAGGCCGCAGAACTCTGCATCTTCCATGGTAGCGTCGTTTCCAGCCGGGAGACCGCGTACCAGTGCCGTAATCCGTACATTGGGAAATGTTTTTTTCAGAACCGAAATGGCAAGCTTGTCCAGGACGATTTCGCCGCAGTTATCGGTAATGTATACAACATTGGCAGCTTTTTTCATATCCTGGCAGAAATTCTGGTACTCCTGTTCCTCCAGGGTATCTTTATTTTCGCTTTTGATAAGGGAAAGCGCAGTCTCCTTGCTGACCTCCGGAAGTGCTGCGAAATCAATGTAGTTGCCGGTGCGGGCATAGATCAGGGCAGTTTTCAGCGGATCTGCAGAATAGCGGATGGTGGAGCGAAGTTCCTCCTCCAGATCCAGCATAAGCTGGTCATATTCTCTGTTGATCTGGGAAAAATTCTCCATAGGGACGCCCCAGAAAGAGCAGTAAAACTTCTTTAGTTCTGTGGAAATGCTTGGGACACAGTCGCCTTCTTTGGGATTGTCAAAACGCTGCCTGATTGCTTCCATATATTGTTTTTTCCTGTCTTCATCGTCAAAGTGACGAATCTTCGCCTCCTGTTTGCGAAGCTGACAGTTCATACAGCAGGGATTCAGTTTCATAGGGACCTCCTTTTGGGAAAATGTATGGTTAAAGGTCAAAAAAGTGGGAAAAATGATTTTTTTGTTATTATTATAGCAGAAAATAGAGCGGGAGAGTAGCAGTTTGTGCAGATAAAATATAAAAAACAGAGATGAAGACTGTATGTTTTACCCTGGAAAACATATCAGTTCCCATCTCTGTATAGATAGAGCGTGTTTGGAATTAGGTTATTTTAACGCGGATTTTGCAAATTCAGTTGTAACAAGCTGTTCGTAATCTACTCTTTCAGAAAGCTCGCCTGCACTTTCCAGAATATCCTGGAGAAGCTCGAAGCTGTCCTGTTCAAATACCAGATTGTCTTTCCAGGTGTCCTGTTCATAATAGCGGGTGACAATGGTGGTGAGAGTATCCAGATCAGTTTCCGGGAACTGTGGTGCGATTACCTGTGCAATTTCCTCTGGAGTGTGGCTTTGCACGTAATCCATTCCCTTTTGAAGGGCGTTTGTGAAGCTTTGGATTACCTGGGGATTTTCATTGAGAAAGCTGGTTTTGGCACTGTAAGAGGTGTAGGGGACATATCCGGAATCTACGCCAAGAGAGGCAACTACATAGCCAGCCCCTTCTTTCTCAAGGGCAGTAGCGGATGGCTCGAACTCCACTGTGAAAGCAGCAGAAGCATCACCTGTGAAAGCCGCCGCTGTGGAACCAAAATCAATGCTCTGGTCGATTTCCAGATCTGCTGCCGGGTCAATGCCGTTGTTTTTCAGAATATATTCAAAAACCATTTCTGGCATGCCGCCTGTTAGCACTATTACCATGTAAATAATCGTCTGATAGCTGTTTTGCAGTGATTTCTGCTGATATGTCTGGCAGATAGTCTCTGGCAAGCTGTTCTATGGTTTCTTTTGACTTTACAATATTGTATGGCTTCAATGGATTATCTGTGGGTTCAAGAATTCCAAGTCCTTTCATCAGCTCAATATATGGAAGTATACTCTGCTTTGTTTTTTTGAATCCAAGGTCAGTGATGTGTTCCGACAGATATTTGGCAGAAGTAAACCCACGTTCATCCTCAGCAATCAGTTTCATCACAATCGCAATAATGGTATTTTCTCTGCGGTTCATTTCATCGGCAGGACTGTAACTGATCAGATTGGACAGACCGTATTTCAATGTAATTTCCGGCATTCCATCTTCGTCTACCACAATTTTTTCAATCAAAAGTTCAATATCTCTTCGGTCAAGGCTTCCGCCAACAATGATTTTATCTACCACTTCAAGAGCATTCTTCAGTTTATCCTTTACATCAGGCGTTTCTATGGCAGTTTCATTTAGTTCCTTAATCTGCATTTCCAGACCATGAATCTGAGCAAATAAGTCTTTCTGCATCGAATCGTAAGTTTCATTGATTAAATCTTCATTTCCAGCAGCAATCGCCAGATCTTTTACTTTCTGAGTAAGCAGAACTTTCAGTTGACTTTTTCGTTCATTGATAGCTGTGTGCAGTTCCTGCCGTTTTTCCTCTATTGTTTTCTTTTCTGCTTCAAAATCCTTTAAATCATAGGTGGAAATAACCTCACAGAGAGCATTTCGGCACATCTTGATATAGGTCAGAACATCTTCCATCAGGTCATCTTCTTCAATTAAATGTGCCTTGGAGCAATAACGTCTTCCCTTGGTATTATAAGTGGTACAGATGTAATATTTCCGTTCCCTGCTGGAAGTCTGGCGTTTAATTGGCGTAAGACGGCTTCCGCAATCCTTACAGAACAGACAACTGCCAAAAGGATTCGGAATCTCTGAGCCAAGCCACTGTCCCCGACTTCCCCGATAATTGGTGCGGTTACGTTTTTCCTTTAATTCCTGTACCAGAGTAAAAGTAGCCTTATCAATAATTGCTGGGTGGTGATTCTCGAAAATACACTGTTCTTCCTTTGGTACACGTTTATCTTTGCCATGAACCGTATTTCTTGCACGTTTTTTCAGACGAAAAGTACCAATGTAAAAATCATTATCCAGGATCTCTTTTACCATAGCATCAGACCATTTAGAAGCTACCTGCCTTTTGGATAATCTGCCTTCTTCTATTTCACGTTCACGCTGTATCATAGATGGAGTAGATGCTCCCTGCTCGGTCAGATAC
>CAVJRB010000403.1:0-2455 GCA_963651655.1 bacterium
CAGCTCCTCTATGATCCGAATCTGTCTGGTGGCCTCGTAGCCATCCATCACAGGCATCTGAATATCCATCAGGATCAGATCATACGCACCCGGCGCAGAAGCCTTCATGCGCTCTACAGCAGCCAGTCCGTTCGCCGCCGTCTCCATCTTAAAGCCTGCTTCCTTCAGGATCTCCACTGCGATCTCCTGATTCAGCTCATTGTCCTCCACCAGAAGAATCTTCTTTCCTGTAAAAGGACTTGGCGTCGGGATCCTGGATTTATGCTCCTCCGGCACCCGAAACGGCTTAGTCAGAACATCCCGAAGCTCTGACATAAACAGAGGCTTGGAACAAAATGCCACAACGCCCGCATCTCTTGCCTCCTGCTCCACCTCGGACCAGTCGTAGGCAGTGAGAATAATGATCGGCGTGGAGTCCCCTATGATCTTGCGGATCCTGCGCACGGTCTCAATTCCATTCATATCCGGCATCAGCCAGTCAATAATATAGATGTTAAACTCATCCTGCCGGTCCACTATGTCGTGGGACATGCTGTTTAAGAACGTGGTCTTGGCACGGTTGGAATGCTGCTCTGCCACCAGTGCATCTGTGAGAAGCTTCTGCTGCTCTTTCTCCTTCTCGTTGGTGCGCTGAGAGTGGCGAAGCTCCGTCACATCCCAGGCATGCTCCACAAAATACTTCTTCCCGTGCAGATCTATGATCCTGGTTTTCACCGAAAAGATCTGACTGCCGTTGTTGATCTCTGCTTCCTGCACATCAGAATCCTTCATCTTTCGCATAGGGCAGAAAGGACACTGCTCTTCCAATCCCATGGCATACTGATAGCATTTCTGCCCCTGGACAGGCTGATCCCCATGAAGGGAAAACTTCCTCGCCGGCTCATTGGCATATACCATGGAAAAGGTATCCGCCTCGCTGACCTGAACCATTTCCCGCGAATCATTCAGTATGGCTTCCAGTAATTCTTCTCTGTGTGTCATCATCCAATCCCCTCCGGGTACGTCACTCCTTCTGGAAGCGGATCCCACTCATTTAAGCCAATGCTCTGCTTGAACTTGGCCTGCTCCAAAGTAAGCTTGGGAGGATCCTCCTGCAGATATTCCATAAGCTCGTCAATTCCCTCTCTTGTCACATTGTTGACCATGAAAATCCGCTCGCAGCCTGCATTGATCAGCCACTGCTTTACCATGGGGATATTGGCGTAAGGGGAATCGATCTTGGTGATGATGCCGATAAGGGGACGCAGGATAAAGGAACGGCAGCTTGCCCCAAACAGATTGAACGGCTCGTCTGCTGCCTGCACGATTGCCACCACGTCTGCCTCAAAGGAAAAGCAGGCAAGTCCCACGCTGAACCGCTTGGACTCCGCATATTCCCCCGGAGAATCAATGGTGTCATCATTGGAATTGGTGTATTGCGTTTTTATATAATGAAGCTCCTCGCCTTTCAGCGCCTGTGTCAGTGATGTCTTGCCGGCTTCGCTTCTGCCCATCAGAAAAATCTTCTTCATCTATCTCGTCCCTTATCTTTAGCTATACTCTTTACTTAACTTTTATGAACTGTGCACACCTTAAAGCCAAGATCCTGGTCAAAAAAGCGCACAACCTCTTCTACCGCTGTCTGCACCTGTGACAGTCCGCCTGTCAGGATCAGGGAACCGCAGAAACGGTCCATAAACCCGATCTGCACATCTGCACTCTTCATGGCAACGTCCGCTGCCACTACAACTGCCTCCCAGGGGGTAAAACGGATCAGCCCGATGGCTTCCCCTGTATGGTCCTCACCCTCATGAACCCCGATATGAAGTCCCAGATTCTCATAAATGCAGGACTGGGAAGGGCTGATCACATGGGCCAGGCAAACCTCCTTGCCGGGAACCCGCACGCGGGTCATGCGCAGCTTCTTCCCCTTCAGGTGCTCATAGTCATCATGGAACAGCATTTCCAGCAGTTCTTCCTTCGTTATTCGCTCCATGCCCATACTTCCTATCGCTTCGTAATATTGCAGACTACATATCCTAAGGAATCACGGAAATAATCCACGATCTCTGTCATAGCGGACATTACATCGGAAATCTCTCCTGTGATGATCAGGGTTCCTGTGAAACGGTCTGCAAAGCCAAGATATACGTTGCCGCTCTTTACCGCAATGTCAGATGCGATAACTGCGGACTCCGGCGGTGTCATATTCATAATGCCGATTGCAGAGGAACGGTAATCCAGCTGAGGATTCAGTCCTAACTTCTGATAAATAATCGGTGCCGGGCCTCCCATTACATGGGCAAAGGTAATCTCCTTACCTGCCACAGTCTCCTGTACGATTCTAATCTGTTCTCCATGATCATTTGCCATTTATAGAATGCCTCTCTTTCGAAAAAATCTCTTCACATACTATTTTTAATTGTACCATTTGCTCCATAAAATAGCAAGCACCAGCCTTCGCTTTCGGCAATTT
>CAVJRB010000404.1:0-2708 GCA_963651655.1 bacterium
CACCAGCACCTGGATTTCTCCGCTGGCAAACTGCTCCATGATCTGATTTTTTTCCTTGGGCTTCATCTTGCCGTGGAGCATGCCGATGGTAATATCTGAGGGGAAAATTTCCCGGATTCGCTGGGTGTAGTCCGTCACGTTTTCCCCGTCTGCGCCCTCGCTTTCCTCTACCATGGGGCAGATGATGTAGGCCTGGCGGCCCTGGCGGATCTGTTTCTCAATAAAAGAATAGGCCTTGGGGCGGTAGGAGGTTCCCACCACGCAGTTTTTAATAGGAAGACGCATGGCGGGGAGCTCGTCAATGATGGAAATATCCAGGTCACCGTATACAATGATGGCCAGGGTCCTGGGAATAGGGGTGGCGCTCATTACCAGAACGTGAGGCGCATTGCCTCTTGTGGTCAGCGCTTCCCTCTGCTTTACGCCAAAGCGGTGCTGCTCATCTGTGATAACAAGGCCAAGGTTTTCGTAAACCACTTTCTCCTGGATCAGGGCGTGGGTGCCGATGATCACGTTGGCCTCGCCGGATGCAATCTCCCCGTAAATCCGCCGCTTCTCCTTCAAAGTAGTGGAACCGGTAAGAAGCACTGGATGGCAGGAGGTAATTCCCTGTTCCTCCATAAGTTTGGTAAAAGCCTCGAAGTGCTGGTTTGCCAGAACCTCTGTGGGCACCATCAGCGCTGCCTGGTAGCCGTTTTCTACGGTCAGGACCATGGCAAGGAAGGCCAGGATGGTTTTGCCGCTTCCAACATCTCCCTGAACCAGTCTGGACATGAGGGTGTGGCTGCAAAGATCCCGCTCAATCTCATGCCAGGCGTTTAGCTGAGCCCTGGTTAACTTGTAGGGCAGGTTTTCCATGATCTGCTCGGTAGTCCACACAGGCTTCATGGGAAAGGCATTGGGAGCTTCTTCTGTTTTGCCCTTCAGGATCTGCACAGCCAGGATAAACAGCAGAAATTCGTCAAATACAAGCCGTTTTCTCGCTACCAGCAGTTCCTGCATATTGGCGGGAAAATGGATGGCGGAAAGAGCATAATTGTCATCTGCCAGGTGATAATATTCCTTGATCTCATCCGGGAGAAATTCTGTCTGCAAGTTCTGCTCTTCCAGAATCTGGTGCATCAGCTTGATGATCAGCTTGTTGGTTAATCCTGCAGTGAGGCCGTAGATGGGCTGCATGCTGTGCAGAACTTCCTCGTAAGCAGCCGGGGTGAAAATCTCTGGATGCTCCATTTCCAGGCGGCCTTTTTTCCGGGAAATTTTGCCGCGGAGAATGAAGCAGCTGCCTTTTTTCAGAGTGTTCTTCAGATAAGGGGCATTGAACCATGCTACGGGAAGGCGGCCGGTGGTATCTGCAACGGTAATGGAGATTACCTGAAGATTGCGGATCTTGTTCACATACACGCCGGTGGTGATGGTGGCGCGGATGGCTGCAACCGTGTTCTCCTTCAGAGAGCCGATTTCTTCCGGTTCCTCATATGCATCGTAATTTCTGGGATAGTAATGGAGCAGGTCGTCTGTTGTGGTAATCCCAATCTTCTGAAATAATTTTTCTGTTTTCTCGCCTACTCCCTTTAATTCACGAAGCTGCTTCGCCACGGTTTTTACCTCCTAATCATAAGTAACTGCCATACTCATACTGCCTTGTCTGATTTCTCATGTGCAAAGATTAAAATGGGGCGGAAAAATTTCCGCCCCAAAATCAGGCTGCATTCAGCCATCTTCTTTGTCTTTCTCTTCTGTATAGCGAATATGAAGCAACTGGCATTCCTTTATTCTACAGAAATAATGTAATAGTAAATCGGCTGTCCGCCCATATTTACCTCTACTTCGCAGTCCGGATATGTCTCTTCCAGTTCTTCTGCAAGCTTATTGGCATCCTCCTCGGAAGTCTCAGCACCATAGTAAATGCTGATCACCTCAGAATCCTCATCTACCATAGCTGCTACCATCTCCTTGGCAACTGCTTCCCGGCCTTTGCCTACTGCAAGGATTCCGTGGTCGTCGATTCCCATGATATCACCCTCATGGATGTCTTTCTCATCCAGTCTGGTATCGCGGACTGCATAAGTAACCTGTCCGGTCTTTACCATGGAAACAGCCTCCATCATGCCCTCTAAGTTCTCCTCTCCGGTCATATCCGGCTGGAAGCTGATGAGAGCTGTGATGCCCTGAGGAATGGTCTTGGTAGGAACAACTACGATCTCCTTGTCCTCAGTCAGGTCTCTTGCCTGGTTTGCAGCAAGGACAATGTTCTTATTGTTCGGGAAAATGTAAATGGTGTCTGCGTTTACTTCAGCAATGGCGTTGAGCATGTCCTCAGTACTTGGGTTCATGGTCTGGCCGCCCTCGATGATCCAGTCTACATTCAGCTCTTTAAACAGGGCAGAAAGTCCCTCTCCAACGGAAACGCTGATAAAACCGTATTTCTTGCGCTCTTTGGCAGCCTTTGCAGCAGCATCCTTCTTCTCCTGCTCTTCCTGCTCCTTAGCGAGCTTCTGGGCATCCTTGATCAGCTTCTCCTGATGCTCCTCACGCATATTGTCGATCTTCATACGGGAAAGGGCACCGTAGGTAAGGGCTTTCTCAAATGCCTGTCCCGGATGATTGGTGTGTACGTGTACCTTCACGATCTCATCGTCTGCTACCAAAACGACAGAATCACCGATGGACATCAGAAATTCCTTGAAGCTGTGTACTTCCTCGTC
>CAVJRB010000404.1:2756-3242 GCA_963651655.1 bacterium
GTGTACTTACTCCTCTGGAAGCGGCTTGTCCAGAAGAATGATAAATTCTGTACAATATCCAAATTTAATATCCGCTTCTGCCTGTGGGGAAATCTTCGTCACGGAAGAATTAGAAGAAGCCTTCTCAAATGCAGTGTAGTCGATTTCTTTGCCAAGGTAGCCGTCAAATGCACCGCGGAATACTTCAAGGAGTCCCTGTCCGCCGGAATCTACTACGCCAGCCTCTTTCAGAACTGGAAGCATCTCCGGTGTGCGCGCAAGGGTCTTCTCTGCATGCTCAAAAATGGCACGGAAGAAAAGCTCCAGGTTCGCGGATTCCTCTGCGATCTCAGTTGCTTTAACAGCTGCCTCACGGGCTACGGTAAGAATAGTTCCCTCCTTCGGCTTCATAACTGCCTTATATGCAGTCTCCACAGCCTTCTCCATAGCTGCAGCAATTACCACTGCATCCATCTCTTTATGTCCCTTGGTTCCCTTGGTAAAGCC
>CAVJRB010000405.1:0-4478 GCA_963651655.1 bacterium
GGACAATGCAGCCATAAAGGATTCTCCACCGGAAAGGGTGCGGACCTCCCGCTCTTTTCCGGTTACATTGGAATATACCATAAGATCCAGGCCGCGGTTCTTGCCTTTGCCCGCATTGGCGGCGTCTACCATTCGAAGCTCGAACTGCCCTGCCGACATATCGGAAAAGCGGCGATTAGCTGCATATAATATTTTCTCCAGATAGTATCTCTGCACAAAGGTTTCCAAATCCATTCTGTTCCCAGACATATTTCCAGACAGCAATTTATACAGAGTTTCCAGTTTCGCATGCTTCTCAATAATTTTGCCCCGCTTCTCCATCTGTGGGGTGAGAATGCTGCAGGCATCCTGATCTGCTTTATACTGTTCTTTATACAAATCCAGTTTCTCCTGTGCCTGTCTGCGGTTCGTTTCCGCTTCCTCCATCTGGGCTTTCGCAAGCTCCGGATCTGGTTTCTCTTTTCCATCAATAGCCTTGCCGGCGGCATCTTTCGCTGTCTGTGCCGCAATTTTCTTCTGTTTCCAGGCGTCTGTTTCTTTTTGCAGCTGGTCTGCCATCTGGCGGGAATAGTCCTCTGTTAAAGGCTTCCATTCACTCTCTGTCATATCTTTGGCATGCATCAGTTCTGTATAAGAAGCCTGTCTCTCCTGCAAAGCTTTTTGCAACCCGGGCAATTCACCAGTGTAGCGCTGAATCAGGCTGGTGCAGTTCACAAAGGCTTCGGAAGCTGCGAATGATTTCTTCTGTGCATCTTCTGCTACCCTGGCAGCCTCTTTCCATTTCGCCTTGGACTGATTAAATTCCTGCATAGCGGCTTCTTCCGACGGATATTCCAGAGAACTGCTAAGCTGTTCCAGCACATCCTGGCTGCTTTTTGCAGCGGCGGTTGCTTCTGTCAGCTTCTGGCTGGTTTCCTCAACGGTGAGTTTTCCCTGTTTTTTCGTTTCTTCTACGTGGCTAAGCTGGTTCTGAAGCTTCAGCAAAGTGTTCTGGTCTTTTTGAAGCTGAGTATACTGTTTTTGCAATGCAAGCTTTCTGGTTTCCAACTGCTGTTTTATAAACTCCAAAGACGACCGGTCTGTTGTCCCGGAAATTCCAACGCCATTCTGCACATTTTCTTCCGCATCATCTTCGATGAGCTCCCGCATTCGTCCGCACAGCTTCTCCAGTTTATCCTGGTATCCCTTTTCTTTCTCTATGGCAAGGTCGGCTGCCGCGCGGGCTTCTCCTGCAAGCTGTTCCTGCTGGCTGCGCAGCCGGGAGGCTTCCTTCTCTGCCTGCTCTAGCTGTTCTCTGGTAAGGTCTGCATGGGATTCCGATGTGGCACAGGGATGGGGATGCTCCAAAGCTCCGCATACTGGACAGGGCTTGCCTGGCTGAAGTTCTCTGGCAAGGAAGCCAGCCTGTTCATCCAAAAAAATTCTCCTCATGGACTCATATTCCTGATTCTGGCTTTCATAAAGTGTCCGGATTTTGATATAGGACTTCTTCGCTTTCTCCGACTCTTTCTGCTGTTTTTGGGTAGTTTGAAGCTGTTTCTCTGTCTCTTCCCAGTCTGCAAAGAGAGACTCAAGTTCCTGGTTCTTCCCTTTCCAAAGGGCTGTTTTTTCTCCGGTATCTGCAAGTGCCTCTGCCTGAGTACGCCACTCTTCTTCCTTTTTCTCCAGGCTTTCCAGTTCTTCGCGGGCTTTCTGTGCGGCTGTTTCCGCTGTCCGAAGCACCGCCTGGCTCTCTTTGGCTGCGGCCTGGGCTGCATTGATCCGCTTGCGAAGCTTCACTTCTTTATTTACACGCTCGTATATGGTGGTATAAAATTCCTTCTCACCCTCAGCAAGTTCCTGTGCTTTCGATGCTTCTTCTGCGGTAAGCTTCGCCTGTCTTTCCAGTTCAGGGCGACGTTCCTGCTGTTCTTTTAGGGCATTTTCCTGACTTTGCAGGTTTCCAAGAGCGTCCTGGCTGCGCAGGTACTCTGCCTTAATCTCGTATGCAGTTCGTATGCGTTCTGAAAGAGTTTCTTTCTCCTTCATCTGTGCTTCTGCTTCTTCACATTCTTTCAGCCCAAGAAGCGCTGTTTCAAGTTGATGATATAAGCCCTGCAGCTGACTGGCGCTGGTATAGGCGTCCCGCTTTTCATCTCGAATCTTAGAAAGAGTATCCAAATCTTTCTGTGCCTCTTTTGTGCGAGCCTTCAAGGAACTGCACAGCTCTGTCAAATGAGCAAGAAACTGATCCATCACTACGATCTCGCCGCTCTGAATCTGCTTTTTCAAAGCTTCCATCTCTTCCCAACACTCATATTCCTGAGGGATTACCACATGGGCAGTCTCTGTCTGGCAGGCAGTTTTGATCTGGGCAATGTCTTTCTCCAAAGAGCGCTTGCGATTCATCAGCTCATCTACAATATTCTGGTACAGTTCTGTATTAAACAGCTTTCGGAAGATTACTTTCTTATCATCGGATTTCGCACGGAGAAGCTCCATAAACTCACCCTGCGCAATCATGGCTACCTGCATAAACTGTCCCTTATTAAGTCCAAGGATTTCACCCAGCTTACCGTCCGCTTCTTTCTGCGGATATTCTGTTCCATCCGGCATGATCAGGCTGACAGAACCTGTCACTTCACGGCTTCCTGTATTTTTCCCGGCGCCTCTTGTAAGACGCTTCAAATGCCTTGGGACACGACGGACTGTATAAAGCTGGCGATTCGCCCCTGTTCCTTCAGAAAAAGTAAGTTCTACAAAAGGCTCTACGTTCAGTTCTACATATTGACTCTGAAGCACAACACCGTCTTTCTTATTGGTGCTGGAACTCGCTTCACCGTAGAGTGCAAACACGATGGCATCAAATATAGTGGTTTTGCCCGCGCCAGTATCTCCTGTTATCAGGAATAGGTTCTGGTCTGGTTCGCTAAAATCAATCTGGGTCAGATTTCCATAGGAACCAAACGCCTGCATGGTAAGCTTCACAGGTCTCATTTCGTCACCCCCTGTACAGTATTGATGATGTCCTGAAGAATCTCTTTCTCCTCCTCGTCTGCATCATTCAGGAACTGACAGCAGAGTTCAAAAGGGTTTAAGGTTTTCTCTACAGCAGCATGTCTGGTGTAGTCTGCCTGGCGCAGTGTTTCCCGGCGGATTTCCAGAAGTCCTGGGAATGCCAGGCGCAGACGATCCTGCATATCGATCACATCCAGGTCCACTTTGTCTGTAAGAATAACGGTTACATAATCCTTGCAGGACTGTGCCAGAACTTCTTCAAGATTGCCGCGGATTACCTTAACCTGCCGCAAGGGAGTAAGGGGCAGAACTTCTGTGGTGATCTGGTTCTTTTGTTTTATGTCAACCATTATAATGCCTTTGTTCTGACCTGTTTCACTGACAGAGCATGCAAGGGGCGTGCCGCAATAACGGTAAAATTCGCTTCCCACTTTCATGGGTTTGTGAATATGTCCAAGGGCTGCATAATCAAATTTCTTCAGGATATCAGCAGATACCTGGTCGATATTTCCCACTGTGCGGATCTCGGAATCCATTCGCTCTACCTCGTCAGCGCTTTCACCCAAAGGAAGGTAAAATTGATGGCTGACCAGAATATTCCGCTGGGTTTCATCAATTTCCTCCCGATTGATCAGGCGATGAAGAGTTTCATTGTATGACAGATTATTTCCATTCTCATCGGTTCCTGTAATCAATTTCACCATAGAGGGCTTCACGAAGGGAAGAAGGTAGAAATTCACAGGACCATATTCGTCCTGAAGCACTACTTTCTCAATGTGGTCTTCTTCTGTCTGCGGGGGCATTCCAATCATGTGGATCCGCTGGTGGGTCAGTACACTGCGGAAACAGTTCACACGGGGGGCACTGTCGTGGTTGCCGCTGATCATCATAATGACTGATTCCGGTACCGCTGCGCGCAGGCTTCCGATGAAATGATCAAATATCTCTACTGCTTCTGCGGACGGAACCGCTTTATCGTAGATATCGCCTGCGATTAAAATTGCATCTGGCCTTTCCTGTTCGGCTTTCTGAATAATCTGATTCAAAATATATTCCTGATCTTCTCTGAGATCTCGATTAATTAATTTCAATCCAATGTGTAAATCGGATAGATGAAAAATTTTCATGGACAATTCCTCTGTTTAAATATTTGGTGATGAAATAGCGATTCGGTAAACATATTCCCCTCAATGAGAAGCGCCCTGCTTACTGGTAATTTCTTTTTCAATCCAGGTCATAAGTACATTTACCACATAGTCCTGCTGCTCCTGCGTGAGCTGTACGCCCTGGGGAATTCGATGCCATTTATACAGGCATCCGCGGCAACAGCAGCCTGTGGCGTGCTGCGCCAGAAATACAGGGTGTCCGCGCATAGGTGTCTGCTTGCCATCGTTTGGAATCTGGGCTGGTGCCAGCCTTGTGCGCACGAAATCCCGGGCATGGCTTCGAATGGTTTCCATTCCTTTCTCCTGGATGTACTG
>CAVJRB010000405.1:4488-5611 GCA_963651655.1 bacterium
GTACTGCCTGTCTTTCTCTTTCAGATGGAAACGGCTGCGGAAATTGGAACGGGCCAGACGTTGGAACAAATCGGAAAAGCGGCCTTGCTGCAGGTATTTTTCATATTCGGAAAGAAGCTCTGCTATTTTTAGGTTCAGGTCTGTGCTGTTGTAGTTCTCATCTTCCAGACGGAAGTAGAAGTCTATGTCAGTCTTTGCAATACGGCTCCCGGTATAGCTTTTGCTGGAGCGCCTGGTGCTTCTTGTGTATTTGCTCTGATGCATTCCCTGCTCTTCTTTACCGTCGGATTTCACCAGGAGCTTGACCTGGGCAGCGTGGCGCTTCAGAAGGGGGATGATGCAGAAGTACAGACGGTCATCTTCCATGTGGAGATAGCCCAGTATCTGTCGTTCTTTATTCATGAGCTGAATCTGGTTGCCGTGGAATGCTCTTGGGTAAAGATATTCTCCTGGCTGCAGCTGGGCAATCCGTGTGCTCTTTGCAGTCTGCGGCGGTGCGGCCAGAAACGCCTTAAAATGGTAGATTCGCTGGCCTTTCCCATCAGTACTTTCTGGTTTCACAAGTGAATCAAGTACCTGCACTGGATTCACATACTGCATGGAAAGGTATTCGAAGAGCTTCGCCAGGGTGCGGAAGCGGTGTTCCTTCAGGTCCGGTATGGCTGTCAGATCTACGGAAGCAGTATTTTCGATCTGTTCCAGAAGGTCGGCGGAAGCGTGGCGGATACTGGTAAGAAACAGGGAAAAATCCTCTTCTTCCGGATCCCACATATATTTGCCCCGGGCTGCCTGATAGAACAATTTTTCTGCAGAGGCTGCTTTTTCTTCCTGGGAAAGATCCATACTGTAGTGCATATAGATATTCCGGGTAGTAAATGCGCCTTCGTTCACATCTGTGCTCCACTGATTCTGCGCATTTTGACTTCGCATATTTGAGTTCTGTGCTTCCTGGTTCGGCTGTCTTTGCTTTCGTGGATTATGAGCTGCTGCAGCCCCTTTCGTTCTCTGGTCTTTCCCATTCTGGTTCAGGATTCGATAGGCTTCATTAATCTCCTGCGCACGCCGAATATATTCTCCATCCTGTTCATTTACATCTACCGAATCTGGGTGAAAAAGGCTGATC
>CAVJRB010000405.1:5642-6174 GCA_963651655.1 bacterium
ATTCCGAGAAGTTCCTTCGCTTGCTGTAAATTCATTGCATGCCTTTCTATTGACAGTTATAGCATTTTATTTTCTATATAGCATTCATATATATAGGACGGATTTTCGTAATAGACGCTACTGTTATAATCATCTATTTTCGAACTGATAAAAGAATTGTATACTTTCATTAATGCTTCTACGACATCCACCTTTTCTGTTTCCGCAACCTGTTTTATTAATCTTTTGTATACCTTTCCTATATCCCAATGGGATGGAATGGAATATGTACACATTCCAACATTATCAAAGGTTCCATTTTTAATATTCGCATCTTCTATATAATCTGTGCTCACACGATCAATATTATCACTGTGATAAATATCCGCCAGATCATAGATTTTTCTGATTCGATCTACACCTAATGTATTTACCACATCAGCCCTTGTATTTTTTGTCTTTCTTGCGATATAGTCAATAAGACTGCACGTATAAAACAAATCATTATCCTCTCGGCTTTCCCTTCCCAATTGTTCTGCCATTTATTTTACCT
>CAVJRB010000406.1:0-2703 GCA_963651655.1 bacterium
GCGCCGCAAATGAGCGGCGCTGTATTTGGCGTGGGGCGAAGGATTTGACCTTTACGTTTCTTGCACAGTATTTATCGTTACTTTGTTTCGATAGCGAAATGTCAAGACGCCAAGATTGGTATGACATATTTGCATTTTACCAGTATGTAGTAGGCGAAAATCATGTGGATTTTCTAAGAACGAAGTTGAATAAAGACGAAAATGCCCATTATTCGGATAAAGACTTAGTCGCAGACTTTTCGGAAAATATTTTTGCGCCATTGAATGACATCATAGAATCTGCTGGAATTGAAGCAATGTTGAGTTTTTTTCGTTCGCTTAGAATGGATCGTTTTAGTGCTATGAAAGATTATAAGCGCAACTTGGGGGGCATCATAGCACAATGGTTTATTAGCCAAGAAAAGACGATTTGGGAAAAGATTGAAAGTCTTATAGGTATCGGTGAGCTTAATAGTTCATCGACAAATATTGTTCGAGAAGCAGCTATAGTATATGATGAAGCAGTTCAGCATGTATTAGCAAATACGTTAGCTGCACTAACCAAAGAACCGTTGCGAGCAGAAATGGTTGAGTCGTCATACGGGAAGGTTATGCGACAAGTTATGATTCTTTTAGTTGCAGGAAACTGTAAGGCTGAAGGTAAGCGATGAATAACCTCCCGGTTTTTCATCCCCCTCCATTTGTGAGATAATCTCTTCAAAGGAGTGGTCTCTCTTACTCTTCCAGTTTTGGCGCGTTGGAGCATTTTACTTCAATCTGCTCCGATCTCTATGCTAATTCCACTCCAAATATCCAAAACAGGAGTTGAATGCTTATGACACAAAGAAGATCAAAACGTACCGATGAAGAATGGCTCAGCCTGATCCAGGAATGCCGCACCAGCGGTCTTTCTGATAGGCGCTGGTGCGAGGAGCACCACATCTACACCAGCAGCTTTTATTATCAGATACGAAGGCTCAGAAAGAAAGCCTGCACGATCCCGGAGCCAGTGGCTTCTTCCCTTTCCGGAAAACAGGAAGTTGTACAGTTATCCTTTGAAGAACCTGTTACCTCTCCTCCAAATAGTCAGTCCAGTCAGGGAATCCCCTCTGATACCGCTATAAAAATAGCATACCATGGCTTCCAGATCGAGATCACCAATGCAGCACACCGTGAAACCATATCCAATATCCTGTCTGTGCTGCGCTGCCTTTGTTAGGTGACCTGTCCGGCGTATCAAAGATCTTCGTGATAACCGGCCGGACAGACATGCGCAAGAGTTTTGACGGACTTATGGCAGTCATACGTGACGTTTACGAACTTGATCCCTATGCAAATGCAGTTTATCTTTTCTGTGGAAGGGACAGCCGTACAGTCGGGAAAGCATCCCAGGGATTGGCAGACTACCTGGTGAAAAATTTTTCCAGCCCGTCTGTGGTGATCGGCTTTGACAGCCGTATAAAATCAGACGTATTTGCCAGGACTGCAGCATCTGTATTTGCGGCAAATGGGGTGCAGGTCCAGTTATGGCCGCATTTGAATCCGGTCCCTACAGTATCTTTTGCGGTCCGGTATCTGGCCGCTTCGGCAGGAGTCATGATCACGGCTTCCCATAATCCTTCTAAATATAACGGGTATAAAGTTTATGGGGCGGATGGCTGCCAGATCACCACAGAAGCAGCGGCAGAAATTTTAGGTGAGATTGAAAAGCTGGATACTTTTACGGATGTGAAAAGGCTGGATTTTGATGCGGCAGTTTTAGAGGGAAAGATTACATACATTTCCGAAGATGTACTGACAGCGTTTATTGAAAATGTAAAGAAACAGTCCGTCTTATTTGGCGAAGAAGTGAACCGGAATGCGGCTATCGTGTATAGCCCTTTGAATGGAACCGGCCTTATCCCTGTGACCAGGACCTTGAAAGAAATGGGCTATACCAACATTACCTTAGTGGAAGAACAGCGTCTGCCGGATGGAAATTTCCCAACCTGCCCCTATCCAAACCCGGAAATCAAGGAAGCAATGGCACTGGGAATGGAATATGCCAGAAAGTGTAATGCTGACCTGCTCCTTGCCACGGATCCGGACTGCGACCGCGTTGGCATAGCAGTTAAGGATGACCGCGGAGAATATGTGTTGCTAAGCGGAAATGAAACCGGGCTGCTGCTTCTGGATTATATCTGTTCCCAGAGAGCAAAGCATCACAAAATGCCGGAAGATCCGGTTATGATCAAAACCATCGTGACCATGGATCTGGCAGAGCGGATTGCTGCTGACTACGGAGTACGGACCATAAATGTCTTGACCGGATTTAAATATATTGGAGAGCAGATTGGATTACTGGAGCAGGCCGGAAAGAAGGATTCTTTTATCTTTGGCTTTGAAGAATCTTATGGATATCTTTCAGGAAGCTATGTGCGGGATAAGGATGCCGTAAACGGTGCGTTCCTGATCTGCGAAATGTTCAGTTATTATGCAGCACATGGAGTCAGTATCTGGGAGAAACTTCAGGAATTGTTTTCCCGGTATGGCTATTGCCTGAATACCCTTCACTCCTATGAATTTGACGGCCTTGCAGGTTTCGAGAAAATGAAAAACATTATGGAGCGTTTTCACGAAGAGGCTGGCCCGGGAAAGAAACTTGCCAGCTTTGGAGGAAAAAACATCCTCAAAGGGGATGTCGGTTAATACCAAATTTCGGCATTTCCAGTAGTAATTGAAAGG
>CAVJRB010000407.1:0-1811 GCA_963651655.1 bacterium
TAAAAAAATCAAAAGAAATGGATATGTTAAACGGCGGTCTTGCCGGCAAGCTGATCATCTTTGCCATACCGCTGGCATTCAGCAGTATTTTGCAGCAGCTGTTTAACTCTGCGGATGTTGCCGTGGTCGGCAGATTTGCAGGGGACAGGGCTCTGGCAGCAGTGGGAAGCTGCGTGGCTCTGGTTGGTATTTTTGTAAACCTTCTGGTGGGCATGTCCGTGGGACCAAATGCCGCCCTTGCCACCCTGATCGGGCAGAAGAAGCGGGAGCGGATCAGCGGCATGGTCCATACCATCCTTACCTTTGGGGCAATCCTGGGATTTCTCCTTATGGGAATCGGCATGCTTTGCGCAAGGGTGGTGCTGGAGGCTTCCGGTACGCCGGAAAGCGTTATGAGCCAGGCACTTTTATACATTCGCATTTATTTTATCAGTCTGCCCTTTATGACCATTTATAATTTCGGTTCCGCTATTTTGCGAAGTTACGGGGACAGCAAAAGACCCATGTATTACCTGCTTACTTCCGGAATCGTAAACGTGATCCTGAACCTGTTCCTGGTGATCTGTTTTCACCTGGGCGTTGCAGGTGTGGCCATTGCGACGGTAATTTCCAATGTGTTAAGTGCCTCCCTGGTGATTCATCATCTTCGCAGGAAAGAGGATGAATTCCAGTTTCGTTTTTCCAAAATGCATATCAACCAAAAGGAACTGTCCAAGGTTCTGGCAATTGGAATCCCGGCGGGAATACAGGGGGCGATTTTCTCTGTTTCCAACGTGTTTATCCAGAGCGGGATCAACTCCTTCGGGGAGGATGCCATTGCAGGTTCTTCCCTGGCGTTGAATTTCGAGTATTTTACCTATGATATTGCAGCTGCTTTTGCGCAGGCTGCTGTTACCTTTACCAGCCAGAATTTCGGTGCCGGAAACCTGAAGCGCTGCAAAAAGGTGTTCTGGCTTTGCCTGCTGTTTGGAATGGGCTTCACGGAAATCCTCAGTATTGTGTTTATGATCTGGGATGATTTCTTTGTAAGCATTTATACCACCAGCGCAGGAGTTGCCGCTTTCGGCCTAATCCGAATGCACCGGGTATGCTCTTTGGAAGGCCTCACCGCCACCTACGAAGTAGAAAGCGCAGCCCTTCGCGGCATGGGAAAATCCCTGGAACCTTCCATCATTACCATCCTTGGAACGGTAGTGTTCCGTATGATCTGGCTGGTCACCATCTTCAAAATGGTTCCAACCTTCGAAATGCTGATGAATGTTTATGTAGCCTCCTGGATTTTCACCGGCGGAGCAATTCTGGTGGTGTATCTGCTGCACATGCGTAAGCTTGAGGCAAAGGCGAATTTATAAAACTAAAGTTTTTTACACAACTCTTTTCAAAAACAGCAATCACGGCGGTTGCTGTTTTTTTTATTCAAGGAAATTTTTAATAATTCTAAATTCTCTCTTGACAACTCTATAATTCTAGTGTACTATTTGGCTGCGACAGTGATACAGAAAAGGAGGGCATCATGGAATATAATCCGGCGCTGCCGATTTATCTCCAGGCAGCCAATTCAATCAAGCGAGATATTGTAACAGGCAAGCTGCCCCCGGGAGCCAAGCTTCCCTCTGTGCGCGACCTGGCGGTGGAATACACCATTAATCCAAATACTGTCAGCCGCGTATATAAGGAGCTTGAAAGCGAGGGCGTCTGCTTCACCAGACGCGGAATGGGCACTTTTGTCACAGAAGATCCCGGGAAAGTAGACCAGATGAAAGAAGAAATGGCCGGCACACTGATCCGGGATTTTTTGGAAGGCATGGAGC
>CAVJRB010000407.1:1821-2817 GCA_963651655.1 bacterium
CAGAAGCGAAGCAATCTCTCTTCTGGAAAAGCAAAAATAAAGGAACTATAATCATAACAAGGAGTGTGTGAAAATGATTTTAGAAAGCAATGAAGCAACGAAAAAATATGGCGGCAAAACCGCTGTAGATCACGTATCCCTGAAATTAGAATCAGGACTTGTATACGCCATGCTCGGCCCCAACGGAAGCGGCAAGACCACCTGGATGAAAATGGTCGCCGGACTTGTAAAGCCAACCAGCGGTGAGATTTTTTACCAGAACCAGCCCATCGGCAAAGAAAGCAAGAAGGAAATTGCCTACATGTCCACAGAGCCATACTTTTACAACTGGATGTCCGTAGCGGATGTGGGAAAATACTACGCCGATTTCTTCGATGATTTTTCCATGGAAAAATACCAGCAGATGATCGCCCGCATGGAGTTGACCGAAGACATGAAAGCCAAAAAGCTTTCCTCCGGTATGATGGCGAAGCTGAAAATTGCCGTCACCATGGCGCGAAAGGCAAAGATCTATCTTCTGGATGAGCCATTAAACGGCATCGACCTTCTTGCAAGAGACGAAATCATGAAAAGCATTCTGGAAGCAGTTGATCCGGACGTAACGCTGGTAGTTTCCAGCCACCTGGTAGATGAACTGGAGCGTGTGGCAGACGCGGCACTTTTCATGAAGGATGGCCATTTGGTGGAACAGTGCATGGTAGAAGAGCTTCGCATCAGCCAGCACAAATCTGTTGTAGATCTTTATCGTGAAATTTATGGACATGGGGGAGAAGCAGTATGTTAAAGTTAATGAAATATGAATTTCGCAAAACCGCATTTTCAAAACTGATTTTATTAAGCATTACCCTTTTATGTGAAATTGTTTATTTGCTGGGCGTATTCCTGAAAAAAGACACGCCGCTTTCCATGGGAATCGCATTTCTCGTCGGATGCGCCACGATGGGAATTCTGTATATTGGCCTGGAAAGCGTGACTGTCCTTCACCGGGATCTGAAC
>CAVJRB010000408.1:0-2059 GCA_963651655.1 bacterium
GCCTGGATTCTGGAAGTTACACCCATTTTACTAACTTCCTTGCATTTTGTCAAATTAACGTATTGAATTCTGTTGATAAATTTTGCAAAGCATTTCTTCTACAGGAACTCCTCCTTAATCCTATTTTCCAAAACCAAAAGCCCTTCGTGAAAAGAAACAATTCCATTTTCATTTCTTTTCACGAAGGGCTTTCCTGCCTGCTTCTCTTTTATTATTTTCTCTTAGCCTGCCAGATGCAGCACTCCGATCAGGAACACCCAGCCAAGTCCGTAATATGTCACAACAGCCACAAGGTCATTGACAGTGGTGATCAATGGACCGGAAGCAACTGCCGGGTCAACGCCCACTTTCTTGAAAAATAGCGGAATACAAGTTCCCACTGCACTTGAGATCAGCATAGCCAGAAGAAGGGCTACTCCGATGCAGCCGGATACTGCATATGCAAATAACAGTGTTTTTCCCTTAAAGAGATAAATATAAAGTCCGATCAGCACAAAGGACAAAATACCAAGAAGGGCACCGTTGCAAAGGCCAATCCGCATTTCCTTAAATACCAGCTCCAGCTTCTGCTTGCCAGTAAGGGACTCGTCCATGAGCACACGGATGGTAACAGCCAGTGACTGTGTACCTACATTACCAGCCATATCCAGAATCAGGGACTGGAACGCCATAATGATCGGAAGCTGTGTTACTACGCTCTCAAATGCACCAACCACGGAAGAAACTACCATTCCAAGGCCAAGAAGAACGATCAGCCATGGCATACGCTTCTTCATGCTCTCCTTCAGCGGCTCCTTCAGATCCTCCTCTGCAGTAAGACCTGCCAGCATGGCGTAATCTTCGCCCATCTCATCATCAACCAGGTCGATGATATTGGAGGATGTG
Organism: bacterium; assembly: GCA_963651655.1. GTDB lineage: Bacteria > Bacillota > Clostridia > Lachnospirales > Lachnospiraceae > Blautia_A. The sequence continues at coordinate 886 of CAVJRB010000408.1, forward strand.
ATAACACCAAGAAGACGGTTGTCATTGTCCAGTACCGGAATGGAATCCTCGGAATAAGCCTTCAGTTCTTCGATACAGTCATCAATGTCCTCTTCCGCATATACATATGGATAGGAAGTTGCTACCAGATCATCCAGGGATTTGTCCTGGCGGGCAATGATCAGGTCTTTCAGATCGATGGCACCATAAAACTTCTGGGACTCTGTAACCACAAAAATCGTGGAGATATTATCGTTCTTCGCCGCCTGCTCCACCAGACTGCTCATAGCCTGCTTCACGGTCAGGTTCTCACGGATGATAATACAGTTTGTGGTCATTCGGCTTCCGATCTCATCCTCATCAAAGGAAGCGATCATCTCAATGTCATGGCGGACATCATCATCCATCAGTTCCACCAGGATCTTTTTCTTCGCTTTGTCAATTTTCTGGAGAACCTCCACAAGGGCATCGGTCTCCATCCGTGAAAGAATGGCGGCTCCTTTTTTCACATCCATTTCTTTCACGTATTCTGCTGCATTATCCGAATCGGTGTATTCAAATATATCGGACAGCATGTTGATATCCAGGATACGGTATAATTTGTAACGTTCCTGTACAGTCAGCCGCGGCATTGCATCTGCAAGGTCGTTGGCATGAAAATCCTCCAGCTTGCTGCTCATAGCAGCCGGAGAGGTATTACTTCTGATTACAGCCAGAATGTCCTGGGTGTAATCCTGCACTCTTTTCTCCATCCTACTTTCTCCAATCTCTCATAAATCAGATTCTCAATATTATGGATCTGTCTTATGTTTTTTATACGGATATGAAAAATCCGCGGGAGAGCATTTTTACAGTATAAACAGCTTACACTGCCTGCTCATTAAGGGAATATTGGATCCCTCACAGGGCACATGAAGTAATCCAGGCAAAATAAATTTTTCGCCCGGAAAGCACACAAATATACGCGCGAAAAAGAAGCAGACTAATTCATGTCAAGAATGACACTGTACTGCCTTCAACGTGCCGCAATTACGCTTGGGATTCATAGGATCAAAAAAAGAAATGGAATTCGATAATTTATAGAAATTAAAGAAGAACAGAATGTGCGCGGTGCTCATCTGCCATTTCGTTTTTCCATCCTATGCAACTACTTCGCCCATGAGAATCGCAACTATCCATTCTGTTCACCTGCCTT
>CAVJRB010000409.1:0-4402 GCA_963651655.1 bacterium
GCCATTTATCCTGAAGGCTGATCTGGCAGTGAAAACTCCCAGGAGGATACCAGATAATATGAAAAAAGAAGAATTAAGATATCTGCAGCGACTTGCGGAGCTGTATCCTACTATAGCAAAGGCTTCAACAGAGATCATCAATCTGCAGTCCATATTAAACCTTCCGAAAGGTACCGAGCATTTCATGTCGGACATTCATGGCGAATACGATGCGTTTTCCCATGTTCTTCGGAATGGTTCAGGGGCTGTGCGAAAAAAGATCGATGATGTATTCGGACATACCTTAAGCAACAGCGACAAACGTTCTCTTGCCACACTGATCTATTATCCGAAGGAAAAGATGGAGGTTGTAAAAAAGCAGGAAGAAGACATGGAGAACTGGTACAAGATCACCCTGTACCGTCTGATCGAGGTGTGCAAGACAACTGCCTCCAAATATACCAGGTCCAAGGTCCGCAAGGCCCTGCCTGCTGACTACGCCTATGTGATCGAGGAGCTGATCACGGAGAAGGCAGAGGTTCTGGACAAGGAAGCTTATTACGACTCCATTGTGGATACCATTATCGACATTGGAAGAGCGGAGAATTTCATCATTGCCCTTGCAGAGCTGATCCAGAGACTGGTTGTGGATCATCTTCATGTGCTTGGGGATATTTATGACAGAGGACCTGGCCCGCACTTTATTATGGATCGCCTGATGGATTACCATTCCCTTGACATCCAGTGGGGAAACCATGACGTGGTGTGGATGGGAGCCGCTGTGGGACAGGCTGCCTGCATGGCAACGGTGATCCGAAACAGCATTCGCTACGGCAATCTGGACATTCTGGAGGATGGATACGGAATCAATATGATGCCTCTGGCTGCTTTTGCCATGGAGGTGTACGGGGATGATCCCTGCGAGGTTTTTGAGGTGCACGGCAATCCTTCCAATTACAATGCACTGGAGAAGGAACTGAGCCGGAAAATGCACAAGGCCATCTCCATGATCCAGTTTAAGCTAGAGGGCGCCCTGGCCAAGGAGCATCCGGATTTTCACATGGAGAACCGCTGCGTGCTGGAAGGAATTGATCCTGTGGAGGGAACGGTAAGGCTGCCGGACGGAAGCGTGCATGAGCTTCTGGACCGCAATTTCCCGACCATCGACTGGGAACATCCTTATGAGCTGACAGATGGGGAAAAAGAGGTGATGGAGCGTCTGACCTCAGCCTTCCGCAACTGTGAGAAGCTTCAGAACCATATGCAGCTTCTTCTGGACAAGGGCGGGCTTTACAAGACCTATAACGGCAATCTTCTGTTCCACGGAAGCATTCCCCTGAACGAGGACGGAACCTTCAAGGAGGTTCAGATTTACGGAGAGACTTGTAAAGGCAAGGCACTTTATGATAAACTGGAAGCCTACGTAAGAAAAGCATTTTTTACCGTAGACGAGAAGGAGCAGAAGGACAGCCAGGATATTTTGTGGTACATCTGGGCGGGACCCAACTCTCCTCTTTATGGAAAAGATAAGATGACAACCTTTGAGCGGTATTTTATCGCAGACAAGGAGACACACAAGGAGAAAAAGAATGCCTACTACCATCTCTGGGAGAACGAAGAGGTGGTGAACCGTATGCTTGAGGAATTCGGGCTTGACCCGGAGAACGGGCATATTATCAACGGTCATGTGCCTGTGCACCAGCTGGAGGGAGAAAATCCGGTGAAGTGCGGCGGCAAGGTGATCGTCATTGACGGCGGTTTCTGTGAGGCGTACCGGAATGTGACCGGTATTGCCGGATATACTCTGATCTACAGTTCCTACGGCTTAAGCCTGACTGCACATGAGCCTTTTACCTCAGCAGAGGATGCAGTGGCGACAGAGAGGGACATTGTGTCAAACCGTGTGGCTGTGCGCTACAACCCAAGAAGGGCTCTTGTGGGGGACACCGATAACGGCAAGGCACTCAAAGAACGAATTCAGGAGCTGAAACAGCTTTTGGAGGCCTACAGAAAAGGCGTTATAAAGGAGAAAAAATAAGGAGACTTAGGAAAAATGGGTGGAATTTTTGGTGTTGCGTCAAAGTCTGATTGTGTAATGGATCTGTTTTTTGGAATTGATTATCACTCCCATCTGGGAACAAGAAGAGGCGGAATGGCAGTATATGGAAAAGCGGGCGGATTTAACCGCGTGATCCATAATATTGAGAATTCTCCGTTTCGTACCAAGTTTGACAAGGATGTGGCAGAGATGGAAGGCAATCTGGGAATCGGCTGTATTTCTGACAACGAGCCCCAGCCTCTTCTGGTGCGCTCCCATCTGGGAAATTTTGCCATCACCACAGTTGGCAAGATCAATAATATAGAAGCATTGGTGGAGAAATGCTTCCGCGATGGACATACCCATTTTCTGGAAATGAGCGGCGGCAGCGTGAATCCTACAGAGGTGACGGCGGCCCTGATCAACCAGAAGGACAGCATAGTGGAGGGAATCCGCTATGCCCAGGAGATGATCGAGGGTTCCATGACATTGCTTTTGATGACAGGAAATGGCATTTACGCAGCCCGTGACCGCTACGGACGAACTCCTCTTGTAATCGGAAAGAAAGAGGATGCCTGCTGTGCCTCCTTTGAAAGCCATGCCTATATCAATCTGGGATATGAGGATCTGAAGGAGTTAGGACCAGGGGAAATCGACTTTATCACCCCGGAAGGCGTAAAGGTGCTGCAAAAGCCAGGGGAGAAGATGCGGATCTGTTCCTTCCTGTGGGTATATTACGGCTATCCGACTTCCACCTATGAGGGTGTGAATGTAGAGGAGATGCGTTATAAATGCGGTGACATTCTGGCTGGAAGAGATGCAGGGGAGGTAAATCCGGACCTGGTTGCAGGCGTGCCGGATTCCGGTATTGCCCATGCCATCGGCTATGCCAACCGCTCCGGGGTGCCTTTTGCACGGCCGTTTATCAAATATACTCCAACCTGGCCCAGATCCTTTATGCCGACCCAGCAGAGCCAGAGAAACCTGATCGCAAGAATGAAACTGATTCCGGTACATAAACTGATTAAAGATAAGAGCCTTCTGATGATCGATGACTCTATTGTAAGGGGAACCCAGCTTCGTGAGACAACGGAATTCCTTTACAACAACGGAGCTAAGGAGGTTCATATCCGTCCGGCATGTCCGCCGCTTTTATATGGATGCAAGTACCTGAATTTCTCCCGCTCCAAATCTGAGATGGATCTGATCACAAGACGTGTGATCGCAAAGCGTGAGGGAGATAACGTGTCTGATAAGATCCTGCAGGACTATGCAAATCCGGATTCCACCAACTATAAGGAAATGCTGGAGGAAATCCGCAGCGAGCTGAATTTCACATCCCTGAAATATCATCGCCTGGATGACCTGAAGAAATCCATTGACATTGAACCATGCAAGCTTTGCACTTATTGCTGGAACGGACAGGAGTAAACCTGTTTTCCAAGGAGGTGACTGCGTATGAAAAAGCATAACAAAGACGTGCTTCGGGCAACTTTGTTTGCGCTGATTGCCATATTTATTATGATCGGGGCTGCCGGCCTTCTGTTTGCCGAGCACAAAAAGAAGCTGCAGAAGGAGCAGCAGAAGAATGCTGCCATTGAGGCACTGGAAAAGGTTCCTACGGTGACGCCTACTCCGGCTGCCACTGCTACGCCTACCCCGGAGCCGACTGCTACGGTAACGCCGACACCGGTTATTACGCGTGCACCTGCTTTTGATGCAAATGATTACTATGGAATGTGGTACAGTAAGGACGGCCTGGCGTGTCTGAATATTGAGGAGCTGACCCTGAAGTCTGTTTCCTATTCCTTTTCCCAGGCCTCTGACAGCGCAGGCACTAAGGTAAGTGAAGCCTCTGGCACAGCCAAGGTTGCAGGAAATGCGGCGAAGCTTTCCTTTACGGATTCCTGGGGCAATAAGGTCAGCGGAAATATGACATTTGACCAGGGCAAGCTTTATCTGAAGCTTAGCACGACCCAGATCGCTGACGGAGCAGGCATGTCTCCATCTGTAGATGAGGTGCTTACAAGGGAACAGAATACAGCTGCGGCGGCTCCTGCTCCCACTGCGTCTGTAAGCGGGGACATTGCAGACCGGGATTATATTTTCCCGGACAGCGACAGCCGCTATCTCACAGATGCGGATCTGGAGGGATATTCTTCTTCTGAGCTGGAGCTTGCCAAAAATGAGATTTATGCCCGGCACGGCAGGAAGTTTGTGACGCCAAGGATTGCAGACTATTTCAACAGCAAATCCTGGTACAAGGGAACGGAGGATCCGGAGACCTTTGATGATAATCAGGGAGACATTTTTAATGAATATGAAGTGGCAAATATTTCCAAAATCGCAGATACAGAGGAACAGCGCAGAAGTGAAGGAAAATAG
>CAVJRB010000410.1:0-8706 GCA_963651655.1 bacterium
CGTATATGACGCGCTTACCAGTGAACGCTGCTACAAGGCTGCTTATTCCCATGAGAAAGCGATCGAGATGATCCTGGCAGGCCAGTGCGGTGTTTTTAATCCTCTGCTTCTGGAATGTCTGCTGGATATTTCCAGTGCTTTGAAGCGGCAGATGGGTGTGAAATCCAATACTCATTATGACAACACGAATATGACCCAGATGGCCAATCGTTTCCATGATTTTGAGATGGATTCCTCTGAGAAGATCGTGCAGCAGCTGGAGTGTGAGAGACAGCGTTTCCACTTCCTGGCAGCTGGTTCCGATAATATTATTTTCACCTATACGGTTTCCCCACCGCTTTTGAATGTAAATGAAGCTGGGGCTAAGAGAAGCGGAATTACAGAGCCTGTACTTTCTCCATTGGAAAATGGCGTTCTGGATAAACTGATCGAGAAAGGCTCCCTGGACCGTCTTCTGAGGAAAATCGGACAGGCTACCAGAGAGAAGCCGAATGTAGTCAGTGATATTCAGCTGATTGACGGAGAGACTCCGGAGCGTTACCGCTGTGACCTCAAGGTAATTTGGGCTTCCGATGAGAAGAGTGAATATACAGGAGTAGTGGGCAAGCTGACAGACGTTGACTCTGACTACAGTGTGGTCAGTGCTGCAAGGGACGCTGCCATGAAGCACAGCCGCAGTGCTGAATTCTCCAATTTCTACAGACGGTTTAAGACACAGGGCTTTGCCATTACCGGAGAAGAGGCATGGATCCTTCTTCAGTACCTGCAGATTACCTATGACCTGGTTCGTTTCGTGAATCCGGTTACCAGAAAGATCGTTCGTGTAGAGCAGGATGGTACTGTACATGAGACCGATTTTAACTGCTTTGCGGTGTGGAATTATAAAGAGAACTGCAGCAACTGTATTTCTGCCACCTGTGTCCATACCAAAGAACGGATTATGAAGTTCGAGATCACGGATAAGGATATTTACCAGATCACAGCCATGTATGTGGAAATCGATGAGAAACCATACGCCATGGAAATGGTAGTGAAGCTGGATGATTCCTTTATTCCACAGGGATATTCCAGGGAAGAGGTTCTGTCTTCCATCCGTATCCATAAGGAGAGAATGTACATAGACCGGGTGACCGGAATTTACAATAAACGCTATTATACAGAGAAGCTTTGCCGGATGGAAACCGTTGCAGCGGTTGCCATGGCGGATATTAAGGGCTTCAAGAAAATCAATGAGAATTTCGGGCATCAGTCAGGGGATGATGTGCTTCGCGAGGTGGCCCGTGTGATTCATGAGACTGTTGGAGAAGACGGAGATGCGTTGAGATACGCAGGCGATGATTTTGTGATCGTATTTTCCGATGTTTCCAATGAGAAATTTGAGAAGATCCTGGAAGAGATCCACAAGAAAGTGGAAGCACTGGTGTTTGTAGAACTGCCAGGCGTGAAGCTGGAACTCACTGTCTCTGGAGTGTGCCATCCTGGCAAAGTGGATGACCTTCTGGAACAAGTGCGAATTTAATAAAGAATAACAAAATCCTGAAGCGGGCTGCGAAATCTGCTTCAGGATTTTTTATCTAAAGAAAGAACAGCCAGAATCATAATGAATATGACGCTGGCTGCTTCTGTTATTCGTTTTTATGAAATGTGATCTGTCTATAAGATTTGCCGCCTGGGGCAGCATACCGATCTAGATCACGTCGCCTCTCTTAATATATCCTGGCAGTGCCGGATCAGAAACAACTTCTTTCACATGAAGGATCTTAACCAGCTTGTCTACAACCTGGTTCTCTACATGTACGCCTTCTCCAATCTCTGCGCCTGCAAGAACAATGCTGTTCTTAATAACAGCTCCCTTGTGGATGATGCAGCCACGACCGATGATGGAGTTCTCAACAGTTCCCTGGATCTGGCAGCCGTTGGAAACAACGGAGTTGCGGATTTCTGCTGTGTCATAGTAATGAGTCGGGCAGGAATCGTTGGTACGTGTATAGATTGGCCATTCCGGATCAAACAGTGTCTGAGCAGCTTTGATGTCGATCAGATCCATGTTTGCATCATAGTAGCTCTGGAAATCTGTGATGGAAGCGAAGAATCCACGATGGGAAATTCCGCGGACATCCAGATCATTGTGAAGCTCATTGATGATGTCTGTTAAAGTAAAGGCGGAAGAGATTGCTCTTGCCTTGTGGATCAGCTCTACGAACAGATCTTTCTTCATGATGTAAGTATCCATGAAGATGTTGCGGTTCTTGGCATTGCCGTGGTTCGGTTCAATGGAAAGAACACCTTTCTGTTTGTTCAGATCCAGAATATTGCAGTTCAGGAATGCTTCCTTGGCATTGTCAACGGCATGGTAAAGCAGGGTAATATCTGCGCCGGACTCAATGTGCTGGTCGATCAGCTTGGAGAAGTCTGCGGAATATACCATGTAATCCGGTGTGATGACAACGTATGGATGATGCATTTCCTCGATGCATTCCAGGTTCTCGTAGTAAGCTGCGATATCGGTATTGTAGATGTCGTTTCTCTGGCCTGCGTCGGAGAAAAGAATCTGCAGCTTGCCGCTCTTGGAGTTAATATTATAATGACGTCCTGTGCCAATGTGGGCAACCAGTGTACGCGGTTTCTCCTGTACATAGACCTGAATGCGGTCAATGTCACTGTTGCTCAGATTGGAAATCGGGAAGTCTACTACACGATATCTTCCGAGGAAGGAAAATGCTCCGATTGGACGGTAGTCCTCAAGTCCCTCTACTCTGATGTTTTTGGATGATGAGTTTACAATTCCAAATGCCTTATACATATTATTCCGCCCCCTTTACACGTTTCGCAACAAGCTCGATGTGCTCGCTGTCAGCACTTCCTACCAGAGCGCCCTTACCTACGGTAATTCCGTTGGCAACCAGAGCGCGGGTTACAACAGCACCCTCTTCCACAACAGCACCTGGCATAAGTACACTGTCAATTACTTTGGCACCGGGCTTTACTTTTGCGCCGGTAAAGATAACAGAATTGGTAACCTCACCTTCAATTACGCAGCCCTGGGTTATGTAAGCATTCTGGATCTTGGCTTCTGTACCGATATACTGTGGAAGAGCGGTTACATCTTCTGTATAGATCTTCCAGGTCTGATCGCTTAAGTCAAGCTCGTTGTCCGGGCTGAGAAGGTCCATGTTTGCTTCCCAGAGGGAATCGATGGTTCCAACATCTTTCCAGTAGCCTTTGAAACGATATGCGAAAAGTCTCTTCTCATCGCCGAGAAGGGTAGGGATAATGTCTTTACCAAAGTCATGGCTGGACTCCGGATTCTTCATATCTGCAAGGAGAAGCTTGCGAAGAAGCTTCCAATTGAAAATATAAATACCCATGGAAGCAAGATTGCTCTGCGGTACAGGCGGTTTCTCAACAAACTCTGTGATGCGGTCTGTCTCGCCGTCTGTATTCATGATACCGAAACGGCTGGCTTCCTTAAGCGGAACCTCGATAACTGCGATAGTAGCATCAGCCTGTCTCTCTTTGTGGTAAGCAAGCATCTGGTCATAGTTCATTTTATAAATATGGTCGCCGGAGAGAACCAGAAGGTACTCTGGAGCGTACTGATCTATAAAATCAATGTTCTGGGAAATCGCGTCGGCTGTTCCGCGGTATACGTCAAGTCCGGCGTCTGCTTTCTCGCGGGGCGGAAGTACATATACACCGCTGTCCTTGGAATCCAGTCCCCAGCGTCCGCCTGCTGCAACGTAGCTGTTCAGCTCTACTGACTCATACTGTGTCAGTACGCCGACTACATCGATGCCGCTGTTGGCGCAGTTACTGAGGGGGAAATCAACAATGCGGTATTTTCCGCCATAGGAAACTGCCGGTTTAGCCACTTTGTTGGTAAGATCGTGAAGACGGCTTCCACGGCCGCCTGCCAGAATCATTGCTAACATACTGTTCTGTTTCATGGTGAACCCTCACTTTCATTTCTTTGAGATATATTATACAATCCCTGCACGAAAATTTCAATTTTTTTGTGCAAAAAAACTGTAAAATCCAGATAAAATTTAGCTAAATTTTCATTGGTAATTCTGTAAACTTTTCACAGCCTCAATATCTTCTGCGGTTACCTTCAGATTGGTGGTGAAAGTTTTGCCATTTGGAGGGGTGATCTGCACTTCGATTATGGTTCCTTCCGTGATTCCGGTCTGCTGTACTGCTGAGAGAAACTGGGGGAATTTGGGATGGCGTCTTGTGAAAGCGCCCCAGAGGTTCTTCAGTTCCAGTAATTTCATTGGATTGATTGCCATTTTGTATGTCCTTTCTATCGGGTCTGCTTTGGGAAAATTCCCGCCGCTTTTTTTAGTATAGCAGAAAAAAAACTGCACTGCAATGAACCTTCTTAATATTCACATATTTGGAATAAATTGACAGAAACTGCTTTACGTGCCATGGTTTCTTTTGACAAATAGTACCTCAAAATATTGGTGAAAAATAAATTAAATTTAAGTTGACATCGATTAAAAATAATGATAAATTTAGCTTAAATAATGTTAATTGGGAATCCTGCGGTATGGACACCGGGCTTTGAGAGGAAAATCTGCCAAGTGACAGCCGGGAATGCCAATGCGGCAGGTACAGCAAAAAAATGGGAGGATTATGGCAATGGATTACAGAGAAGTTTATGAAAAATGGTGCACAGACGAATACTTTGACGAGGGAACCAGAGCTGAGCTGAAGGCCTTGGAAGGAAACGAGACAGAGATTGAGGATCGCTTCTACCGTCAGCTGGAATTTGGAACCGGCGGACTTCGCGGCGTGATCGGAGCAGGAACCAACCGCATGAACATTTACACCGTTCGCCAGGCTACACAGGGACTTGCCAACTATATCATTGCAATGAACGGCCAGGAGAAAGGCGTTGCCATTGCGCACGATTCCAGAATCATGTCCCCGGAATTTGCAAGAGAGGCTGCCCTTTGCTTAAATGCAAACGGAATTAAAACTTACTTATTTGAGAGCCTGCGCCCAACACCGGAGCTTTCCTTTGCAGTTCGTGAGTTTGGATGCATTTCCGGCATTGTGATCACAGCAAGCCATAATCCCCGTGAGTACAACGGCTACAAGGTTTACTGGGAGGACGGCGCACAGATCACACCGCCTCATGACAAAAATATTCTGGCAGAGGTTGCCAGGGTGACAGAATTTTCCCAGGTAAAGACCATGGCGGAGGATGATGCAAGGGCAGCGGAGCTTTTCCATGTGATTGGAACGGATTTTGATGACAAATATCTGGCTGAGCTGAAGAAGCAGAGCATTCATCCGGAGATTATCAAGGACATGGCGAAGGATATGAAGATTGTTTACACGCCTCTTCATGGAACCGGAAATGTGCCGGTAAGACGTGTGCTGAAGCAGCTTGGCTTCGAGCATGTGTATGTGGTGAAGGAGCAGAAGCTGCCGGACGGAACTTTCCCAACTGTTGCATATCCGAACCCGGAGGATGAGAAGGCATGGACTCTTGCCCTGAAGCTGGCGAAGGAAGTGGATGCAGATATTGTCCTTGCCACGGACCCGGATGCTGATCGCCTTGGCGTTTATGCCAAAGATACAAAGACTGGGGAGTATGTAAGCTTTACCGGAAATATGTCCGGAATGCTGATCGCAGAGTATATTTTGAGAGAGCGCACCAAGACTGGTACAATGCCGGAGAATCCTGCCCTGGTGGAGACCATTGTTACCACCGATATGGCGAAGGCAATTGCGAAAGATTATGGGGTTGCGCTGATCGAGGTACTTACCGGATTTAAGTATATTGGAGAGCAGATTAAGTTCTTTGAGCAGAGTGGGGCACACAATTATGTGTTTGGCCTTGAGGAGAGCTATGGATGTCTGGCTGGAACTTATGCACGTGATAAGGATGCCTGCGTGGCAGTTATGATGCTGTGTGAGGTTGCAGCTTATTATAAATCTCAGGGAAAAACTTTGTGGGATGCTATGGTGGATATGTATGAGAAATATGGCTACTATAAAGAAGGGCTTGCAACTGTGACCCTGAAGGGAATTGACGGTGCGGCTCAGATCCAGAGTATGATGAATGAGTTCCGCAGCAATCCGCCGAAGGAGCTTGGAGGACTGAAGGTTTTGGCGGCAAGGGATTATAAGGTGGATGAGCGTAAGGATCTGGTTAGTGGTGAAGTGACTTCTACGGGACTTCCGACTTCTAATGTTCTTTATTATGAGCTGGAAAATAATGCATGGTGCTGCGTCCGCCCATCAGGTACAGAGCCGAAGATCAAATACTATTTCGGCGTAAAGGGCGAGTCTCTTGAGGATGCGGCTGCGAAACTGGAAGTGCTTAGAAAAGATATGACGAAGGAAGCGTAAAAAGGAGTCAACATGGCGATTAAGTATAATGAATACAAGAAATTATTTAAATTAGATACAGCAGACACCACTTATGTGATTGGGCTTTCCCCGGAGGGGTATGTGGGGCATGTGTACTATGGGGACCGCCTTACACAGGATGCGGATAATTATCTGCTTCGTATGGAAGAGGCGCCGTTTACACCGTCTGTGAATAAAAGAGAGAAGTCTTCTTTCCTGGACTTCTTTCCGATGGAGCTGCCATGCGGGGGCGTGGGAGATTACAGGGAAAGCTGCCTGAATATCCGCAATGAAGCGGGACGCATGGGATGTGAGGTTACCTACGTTTCTCATGAGATATACAAAGGAAAGAAAAAACTGGAAGGGCTTCCGGCATCCTTTGGAACAGAGGAGGAAGTGGAGACCCTTGATATTACCTGCCGGGATGAAATTCTGGGGCTGACTGCAGTTCTTTCTTATTCTGTATTTGAAAAGGAAAATGTGATCACCAGAAGTGTCCGCCTGGCAAATACAGGCAGCCAGACTTTGAAAGTGGAGAAAATCTTCAGTGCCTGCCTGGATATGGACAATGAGAATTTCCAGATGATTTCCCTTCACGGTTCCTGGGCAAGAGAACGTCAGATCCAAAGAGGGGCGCTGCATTATGGCAAACAGGTTGTGTCCTCCTTCCGTGGAGAGTCCAGCCATCAGGAACATCCATTCCTTGCGCTGGTGACACCGGAGACTACACAGCAGCAGGGCCGGGTTTACGCCATGAACTTCGTTTATTCCGGAAACTTCCTGGCACAGGCAGAATTGACACAGTTTGATTCCGTGCGCATGGTCATGGGAATCAACAGCGAGGAATTTACCTGGGTATTGAATCCGGGTGAGGATTTCCAGGCACCGGAGGTTGTGATGGTTTATTCCGGCGAGGGTCTTGGAAAAATGACCAGAAGCTTCCATGCCTTTTACCGAAATCATCTGATCCGCAGCGCTTACAACCATAAGAAGCGCCCGATCCTGATTAACAACTGGGAAGCAACTTATTTTGACTTCAATACGGACAAACTTCTGGATATCGCCAGAGAAGCAAAGAAAGACGGCATTGAAATGCTGGTTATGGATGATGGCTGGTTTGGTAAGAGAAACAGTGACAACTGCTCCCTTGGGGACTGGACCGTCAACGAGGAAAAAATTACAGGCGGCCTCGCACATCTGGTTGATGAGGTGAATAAGATTGGCTTGAAATTCGGTATCTGGATGGAGCCGGAGATGATTTCCCCGGATTCTGAGCTTTATGCGGCGCACCCGGACTGGGCAATCCAGATTCCTGGCCGTGAGGCTACCCAGAGCCGCCAGCAGTATGTGCTGGATCTTTCCAGACCGGAGATTCGTGATTATGTTTATGGATGTATTTCCAAAGTGCTTCACAGTGCCAATATCGAGTATGTGAAGTGGGATATGAACCGTCAGCTTTGCGATATGGGAAGTATCTGGCTGGGAAAAGAGAATCAGCAGGAGCTTTTCCATCGTTATGTACTTGGCGTATATGAACTGCAGGAGCGCCTGGTTACAGAGTTCCCGGATCTGCTTCTGGAGAACTGCTCTGGAGGCGGCGCACGTTTCGATGCAGGTATGCTGTATTACAGCCCGCAGATCTGGTGTTCCGATGATACAGATGCCATTGAGCGTCTGCGCATTCAGGAGGGAACTGCTCTTATTTATCCGCTGTCCGCAATGGGCGCACATGTCAGCGTTTGCCCGAACCATACCGTGGGCAGAGTGACTCCATTCGAGACAAGAGGTCATGTGGCACTGGCCGGAACCTTCGGATATGAGCTGGACATCACCAAGCTCAGTGAAGAGGACCGTAAGAAGGTGCAGGAACAGACTCAGATGTATCACAAGTATCATGACCTGGTTCGTGAAGGCGATTACTACCGCATTGCTTCCTACAGTGAAAACCACTACTATGATTGCTGGGCAGTGGCAGCCAAAGATAAGAGCGAGGTGCTTCTGACCTACGTTCAGGTTATGGCAGCCGCTAACATGCACAGCCGCAAGCTCCACCTGGATGGCTTTGACCCAGCCGCAACCTACCGTCTGGAAGGAACCGATGCCGTATACACCGGAGAAATGCTCATGAAAGTCGGCTTCCTCTTCAAAGACTTCTGGGGCGACTTCCAGAGTCGGCTGTATCATTTTGTTAGAATCTAGATTGTGATAAATAGTTAGTTCAAGGCGGACGCATCTGAACACTTGTTACTCCACGCAGGTCGGTGCAACGCTCCGGTGAACTAACTGCTAAGAACGCACCTGAAATGACCTGCTTAGGAGTAACAAGTGTCCAAATGCTGT
>CAVJRB010000411.1:0-2088 GCA_963651655.1 bacterium
TGCCATATATGGGCGTCAACAGGGAAAGATGGCTGAAGGTAATTGCTCTGATCACGGCGGTGTGCTGTCCACTGTTGCTGTTGGAATATTATTTTACAAAAGAACGTGTGACAGACAGCTGCCAGTATCCGAAAGAAAAAATACTTTCCCTGAAAGAGCAGTTTATTTACAGCAAAAAGAGCAGACAGTGGTTATTGGTAATGCTGTATTTCCTGGCTCTGCAGCTTGTAAATGCCATTTCTTCTGCAAGTATTTTTTATTACTGCAACTGGGTATTGGGAAACTATAACGATGGATTTACACAGGCATTATATTATGGGATTGGAAATGCACCTTTGGGATTGGGGATTTTTTTATGCAGGCCAATTTGTAAAAAACTGGGACGGTATCAGGCTATGGGAGGTGGATTTCTGCTTGCCGCACTCGGATGCGGGATCTGCTTATTGAATCCATCTTCACTGCCGTTGGTACTGGCAGGTCAGGCAATCAAATCCGTTGGACTTATGCCCTCTGCATTTATGGGAACCACACTTCTGGGGGACGCACTGGATGATGTGGAAAAATGCAGCCATGTGAGATGTGATGGATTTACTTCTTCTATTGTGAATATTGTTACTACCATATCAGGCGGTGTAGCGTTGTTCCTGTTTAATTTCTGTTTGAACCGCTTCGGATATTGTTCTCCTGCTGTTTACGGAATTACAGCACAGAATACGGCTGTGAAAGGGTTCTTTAGTTTCTGCGCTCTTGGAGTTCCGGCTGTCGGATATCTGCTGCTTTTCTTTTTGCTTCAGAAAATGAAGAAAAAGATATAGGGCTTTTCAAATAATATGATTTTTTGTAAAATAAAAGAAAAGCTATGGACAGGGAAGGGAGAGCATAAATGAGTGAAAAAAAACCAGATCCCTTTATTTTAGAACAGCTTTACAGGAACAGCAGAATTCCCGCATATGTTTATGCAGAAAAGAAGATGCTCATAACACTGCCAGCGGAAGCTCAGACTTCTGGGTTTTTCGAAAAGAATCCGGAACTGCTGCAGAGAATAAAAATTGCTGTTGATAAAGAGAATGATCTGCTTCTGTTTTATGAGGAGAAGGGAATTTATTTTGGCGCTTTTAAAGATGAAAAAGAGAACCTGTATTTTATCTGGGGACCCGTTTCTTCAGAAAGCCTGTCTTTGAAACAGCAGGTTGAGTACAGGCGTTCCCATCAGATCAAAGAAAAATCCTACAGGATTCCGGAAATAGAAAGAAGAGCAATGTCAGGACTTCTCTCTGTTGCCTGCTGGTGCTATTGTGGGAAAAAACTGGATACAGCAGATATTTATATGGAATGGCCCACAGAAGAGTATGCTAAGTCTGATGAGGCAATGTTGGAAGAGTATCAGCTGGAAAAAGCAGAAATGAATCGCAGCCACAATACCATGGAGTATGAAGAGCTGTTTGAAAAAATAATAGAAAACGGTGATGTGGAAGGAATGAAAAAGCTTCAGCAGGCAAGTCCCCTGGAAGATGGTGAGATTGGGATGGTTGCAAGAGATTCCGTAAAAAGAATGGAATATCTGTGTGTGGCCGATGTAACTTTGGTTTCGAGAGCTGCTATCCGTGGAGGCTTGAAACCGGAGCTGGCCTATGATTTGTCTGATCTCTACCTGCAAAAATTAGAGAAGAGCAAAACTACTGAGGAAATGGGATTGGTCACCGGCAAAATGCAGATTGACTATACCGAAAGAGTCCGGAAAGCAAAAATGCAAAAAAGAGGCAATATTTATGTCGAGCGGTGTAAAGATTATATTGCGGCTCATCTGCGCAAAAATTTTCAGGTTGGTGATATGGCAGATGCTTTGAAGGTAAACCGTTCTTATCTTTCCAAGGTTTTTACGGAACAGGAAGGAATTACCATTCAGCAGTATATTACGCGGGAACGCTGTGAACATGCTGCTAATATGCTGAAATATACAGACTATAGTATCTCATTGATCGGTGAATACTTCTGCTTTTCCAGTCAGAGTCACTTCGGGCGTCAGTTTAAGAATGTGTATGGAGTGACGCCCAATGAATATCGAAGACAGAACCATCACATACAAGG